>JAEWDJ010000190.1 GCA_023390155.1 Actinomycetes bacterium
CATCGCCAACACCCCGCGCCCGCGCGGCGAAGCCGAGCTCGGCTCCATTCTGAAGGCCGCCTTCACCGGCGACACTCGTCTGCTCGAATCCGCTTCCTCCTGAAAGGCATCCTCGTGACCATGCACATGAATCCATCGGCCGCCCTCGCCGCGCCAGACAAGCTCTACATCGACGGCGCGTTCGTCGCAGCCGTTTCGGGCGACACCTTCTCCGTCGTCGACCCGTCGACCGAGCAGATCATCGCGCGCGTCGCCGACGGCGATCAGCCCGAGGTCGAGGCGGCCCTCGCGGCCGCGGAGCGCTCGGCCTCGTCGTGGGCCGCGACCGCTCCCCGGGCGCGGGCGGACATCCTGATGCGCGCCTTCGACTCGATGATGAGAAACCGGGAGGAGCTGGCCCGGCTCATCGCGATCGAGAACGGCAAAGCGCTGCCGGACGCGCGGAGCGAGGTGGAGTACGCGGCCGAGTTCTTCCGCTGGTACGCCGAGGAGATCCCACGACTTCAGGGCAGCATCCAGCGGTCGCCGAGCGGCCGGTACAACATCCTGGCCGACTACCAGCCGGCCGGCGTCGCGGTGCTCGTGACCCCATGGAACTTTCCAGCCGCGATGGCCACGCGCAAGATCGCGCCAGCCCTCGCCGCGGGATGCACCGCCATCCTCAAGCCCGCGAAGGAGACCCCGCTGACCGCGCTCGCAATCGCGCGTATCCTGCACGACGCCGGGCTGCCTGCCGGTGTGCTGAACGTTCTCACCACCTCGCGGGCCCAGACCACCGTGTCCCGGCTTCTCAGTGCCCCGAGCGTGCGCGTGCTTTCCTTCACCGGGTCGACGGAGGTCGGTCGCACGCTCCTGCGGGAAGCGGCGGCGAACGTCGTGAAGCCGGCCATGGAACTCGGCGGCAATGCGCCCTTCATCGTGCTCGAGGGCAGTGACATCGATGCGGCAGTCGAGGGTGCCATAGCCGCGAAGCTCCGCAACGGCGGTCAGGCGTGCACCGCGGCGAATCGCTTCTACGTCCACCGATCGCTGCACGACGAGTTCGCCGAACGGCTCGCCGCGCACTTCGCCGGCCTGCGGGTGGGCGTCGGTTACGACGAGAAGAGCGACCTCGGCCCGCTCGTCAACAGAGCGAGCGTCGACAAGGTCGCCTCTCTCGTCACCGACGCCGTCGAGCGAGGCGCGCGCGTCCTGACTCCCGACCGCCCGCTGCCGGACGCGGGGTTCTTCTATCCGCCCACGGTCCTCACCGGGGTGCGCCCCGACTCCGCGATCCTGCGCGAGGAGATCTTCGGCCCCGTGGCGGCGATCGTCGCCTTCGACGACCCCGACGAAGCCATCCGGCTCGCAAACGGCACGGAATACGGGCTGGTCTCGTACGTGTTCTCGGACGATCTCGCGGCGGGACTCGCGACGGCCAAGCGACTGGAGTCGGGAATGGTCGGGCTCAACCGCGGAGTGGTCTCCGACGCCGCTGCCCCGTTCGGCGGCGTCAAGCAGAGCGGGCTGGGACGTGAGGGCGCGCACGAGGGCATCTTGGAGTATCTCGAGCAGAAGTACATCTCGGTCGACTGGTGATCGCGTCCGATCTCCTGCCGCTTGCGTCAATCGCCTCGCTCGCCGGCAAGTCCGAACTCCCGCAGGACGGACCGCGCGTACGCCGCCGCGTCGACCCGACTCGGGGCCGGCGCGAGGCCGAGAAGGCGCCGACGGTGCGGCTCCCCGAGCAGCAGCCCGAACACCTGCTCCGCCCGGGCCGTGTCGTCCTCGGGCAGACGCTGACCGATCGCAGCGATGTACGCCTGGGGGCCGTCCTGGTAGAAGCGTCTCGCGAGCTCCGGGAAGCGACGAGCCTCGCTGATCACCAGGCGGTGCAAACCGACTGCTTCGTCCGAGTGCAACGCGAACACGATCGTACCGGCCAGCTCGGTCACGTCGTCCGCGCCCGAAGGCTCCCAGAGCGCCCGATCGCGCAGCCGTTCGACCGCCGCGAGGAACAGCGCGGTCCGATCGCCGTAGTAGGCATAGATCGTCCGCTTCGTCACGTGGGCTTCAGCCGCGACGTCGTCCAGTGTCACCCCCTCGAACCCACGCGCCGAGAACAGTCGTACGGCAGCGTCGAGGATCTCGTCGCGCCGTGCCGTCCGCTCACGCGCGGTCGGGCGCCCCCGCTTGCGAGCGACGGACGGGACAGCAGCTGAGATGGGCTCGGTCATGTCCCCTGCATCCTCGCAGATCGCGGGCGTCTTCCGCTGATTCCCTGACGAGGCAGTTTACGCTCCACCCGATCGTCGACATCACTGAGCACGAGCATCCGCGCTCCCACCGATCAGTTCCCCGATAAGCCGGCCCAATGCGGATGGGTCGTCGGCATGGGCAAGATGGCCTTGGCCGGGCAGTATGGTCTGCGTCGCAAGAGGGAGTAGTGCGCGTACCCGCTCGAACGCGGAGCCGTACGGCTCGACACCTCGATTGTCCTCACCGAGGATCATTTCCGCCGCGACCTTCGACCACCGAAGAGGGTCGGGCTGGAAGCCATCGAGAGCGGTCAATTCCTCGGGCAAGGGCGCCGCCAGACGAGACAGCACCGACCATGTCGGAGACTCCCTGAGGGCGGCGACCCGCTCGCGGGAGAAGAGCGAGATGTCACGGTTGATGATCTCCACACGACGATCGAGGTCGGCCGCCCGGAGCGCCGGCAGCGCCTCGCGCCCGAAGGGGGCGAGAACGGGCTCGTACGCCACGAGTTTCGTCACGCGGTCGTCGCCCGCGGCGAGTTCCAGCGCAATCGTGGCACCGTAGCTCCAGCCGACCATGATCACCGGAGATCCGAGATGATCCACCCACGCCCTCGCGTCCTCGACCTCGGTCGCCAGCGAGTACCCCTCCCCCAGCTCGCCGCTGGGAAAGCGTCCGCGCCGGTCGAGGATGAGCACCGGTTCGGGACGTTCCATAGCCGCAATAGCGGGTGCGAACGCTTCAGCGTCAGCCATGACGCCTGGTATCACCACGATCGGAGCGCCCTGGCCGCGGCGCCACAAGCCGTGCAGCAACACTCCGTTGCGCCGGATCCACAGCGGTTTCATCATGCCTGGCCCACTCTCTCTCCATCCGGAACTCACAACTCCGACGCTAGGAGCATTCTTCCGATGCAGCCGTCCTGACCGGTGAGGCCGACCGGGCTCGTCCGAGCGACGCGGCTCGATGGGGAGGCGAAGAGCGACGGCGACGATGAGCCCTGCCGAGACGCAGACCAGTCCGTTGACCCAGATGGCGGCCTGGATACCGGGCAGGAGCGCGAAGCCGGCCGCGCCGGTCCTGCCGCCGGCGGCCGCGGAGATTACGGCGGACATGATCGGGATGCCGAGGGTGATGCCGACCTGCTGGCTCATGGTGACCAGACCGGTGGCGAGAGCACGGCGATCGCGATCGAGCCGACCAACGCCCAGCCACGCCGAGAGCGTGAGCGCACCGGAGTCATTGGGGCGGCAGTGGGCGGAATGGTCATGGACTCGATCGTAGGGCCGGCCGGCAGCGCCTCCCACCGCCCTTCGGAGGGACAGCTCCCCTCCTTTCGGTCAGTGCACTCAGACCGATTCGACCTGGCCCGCTACCGGTGCCAGCCGCTGTGCTGGTGGAGGTCGAACACGACCCCCACCCACGACCAGGAGGCAACCCATGTTCCGTCGCGTCACTCTCGTCCCTACCGCTGCAGCCGCAGTCATCGCCGGGGCCCTCGCGCTCACCGGATGCTCCGCCGGTGCCACCACCGCCGGCGCCGGCGAACCCGCACCCACGTCATCCGGCGCGTCCTCGGCGCCCGCCGCCGCTGCGCCGAAGGGGGCCGGCCTGAACACTCCGGTCACCGTCGGCTCGTTCGAGTTCACCGTTACCGGGGTCAAGGACGCCGGGGCCACCGTCGGGCCCTCGCCCCTCATCCAGACCGCGCAGGGCACCTACCTCCATGTCGACCTCTCCATCAAGAACGTCGGCACCAGCGGAGCCACTTTCCTCAGCAACTACGTGAAGCTTGTCGACAGCACCGGCAAGACCTTCGACGCCGACCCCACCGCCACCCTCTACGCGAGCCCGGACCAGACCGCGTGGGTTGCCGCCATCAACCCCGGCAACAGCATCACCGGACCCGTGCTCTTCGACGTCCCCGTCGGCGCAGTCGCGACCAGCATCCAGGTCTCGGACAACATGTTCTCGACCGGAAAGACCATCACGGTCGGCTGAGCACACCTTTCGCGCGGCGGCCCTCAGCGGGAGCGGCCGCCGCCGCGCTGGCCACGCTGGTGCTGCCAACGTCGTAGCAGGCGCAGTCTGCTCAGCCACATCTCACTTCAAGGGGTCGGTCCGACGTACCCGGTACTGACAGTTATCCGGATTATTCGGATTACACCACTTGCCGTTACAAGCACGACCTTTCGAGGGTCAACGCCCTCATGGGTCACCCCGGCCACTGCCACCAGCCCATAACGTTTCTGTGGTGGTTCTGGGTCGCCGGCGGAAGAGCACGCAGAATCCGTTACGCATGAGAACGTTCCCCTTTGCGAGCGCCGCAAGCGCCTCCGGGGGGGGCGAAAACGCCCAATGACCAAAGGCAGGCGCGGGCCCAGCGCTTTGGGTGACTCGACCGGCCAGCAGAGCATCGTAGAAGCGTGAGCGAAGAGCCGTACTTCGCGGTGTCGTCGGATACGTCTATGCTCAATTTGGACACGCGGCGCAGATCTATGCGCACAGAAACCGCGGAAACTGAGACAACTACGTAAGGGATGCAGACATCGACCACTTGTCAGAAGTTGTAAAAATCCTCGAGGGTGCACTCAGGCACAACCCGCGGCAATCGGTGGATTATGCGCTCCTGCTTGCGGAGAAGCTTGATCGCGCCGGCTCCGCTCGGCAGGCGTCACTTCTGCGTTCGGTGCTCAGCAAGGCACCAGCCCAGGCAGTTGCTAATGCCGCTTCCCGGTTGCCCATGGATGACGAGAGTCGACTTGCGACGGTTGACATCGTCTTCCCGGACTCACAGTTGGAGGAATTGATCCTTCCCCCCTACTCCGAGCAACTAGTCCAGGACTTCCTAGCTTCAGTGCATGCGTTCGATCAACTTCATGCGCGCGGCGTTTCGGTTTCGAATCGACTCCTGATCCACGGCCCGCCCGGGACGGGCAAGACAACAATCGCTCGCCAGGTAGCCTCGCGACTGAAGCTTCCACTGGTGACCACCCGAAGCGATACTCTCGTTTCGTCTTTGCTGGGGCAGACAAGCAAGAATATCCGCGAAGTATTTGAGTACGCGAGCCAAGCACCCTGCGTCCTCTTCTTAGACGAATTCGACGCTCTCGCAAAGAATCGCGCGGATTCCCATGAGATAGGTGAACTGCAGCGTGTTGTTATCGCCCTGCTGCAAAACATGGATGCTCTTGGTGAGGCAACTGTTTTGGTTGCCGCCACCAATCACCCACAACTCTTGGATCCAGCCGTGTGGCGGCGTTTCCAGCACAAGATCAAGACAGAGCTGCCTGGCCTGAACGAGCGCGAGCAGTTGTGGCAAAGGCGCGTTGGAGACGTGAAGCTGGCGAGCAAGGATGCCCGCCGCCTCGCGATCGCATCTGAAGGACTGTCACCAGCTGCCATCGAATCGGCAGCGTTCGATGTGGCCCGTGATGCGATCCTCGCTGGTTTGGACACGGTGGACGTCGTGCGCGCCTTCCGGCGGCTCGCTCGGTTCGTGCGATATGAAGACTTTGACCTGTTTAACGACGAAGCGAACGAGATTCGGTTCTTGAGACAGTGGGCTCCAGACGTCTTCACCATGCGGGCGTTGGCCTCAACATTCGGAACCAGCACTCGGCGCGTCGGCATGATTCTTGGGGGAGACGACAGTGACAGCGCTGAATCCGATCCTGCTGTTGCCATACACCCGCCAGGAGCTTCGGCCTAAGCGAGGTGGCGGGAGCTCTCCCGAGCCCCTGGTTGAAGTGAACACAGCCTTCAGAGCAGCGCTGACGTCGCGTCTTAACGCGCTTGCCGACGTCGCGGATGCCGTCCAGGCGACGCCCGAGCGGCCGCTGCCCACGAAGATCGTGCTCCATGAGCGAGCCTTGGCGAAGTCGAATCGGCCGTATGCACTGCTCCAGTCTCACGCGCTTCCCGTTGAGGCGGTGGACGGTATCGGGGAACTCATCGTCGGCGCCACAGCAAGCTCCCTGCGCAGTTTGTCCTCCGCAGTGCAATCGGCGTCGTCGAGGGCAGATCGCTACGCAATCTCTACCATTTCGTCTGTCGACGCGTGGACGATCGCAAACGTGTTCGGTGTCGCTGATCGTGAGAGAGCGGCCGCGATGCTCGACGCAGCACGAGCCTCTGACAGGTACCTGAAGATCACATTGTTTCCTTGGATGCAGGCACACCTGGGGCAGGCGTCCTTGATAGAAGTTGAGTCCTCACAAGGTACGGATGCTGTACTTCCAGCAGTGGCGCACGTCGCCAGGGACTATGTGGCGGAGGCGAACGTCGAGTTGCACTCGGCTATGGTCACGACAAGCCGACCGGTTATTTTCGCGGCCACCACAAGCACGACAACTGTGGAATCAATCGCCACCATTCCTGGGATTCGCAGCGTAGCTATTGCCGACGACTTCACGGCTGGGCTGGATAGTCGGCCCGCGTTCTTTGCTCCAATCCGCGAGTTCGCAGCCACCGAGATGCGCTCGCGAGCGGAGAACGCACCAACCGTTGGAATCCTCGATACGGGCGTAGCTGCCGGGCACTTGGACCCATGGGTCGCCGACCGCGTCACGTATGTTGTCGGTGCCGATAGCGATCCCGGACACGGGACCTTCGCCGCCGGACTGATCGTTGATTCGCGAGGTTTCAATGATGGAGACGAAGCGTTCCCTGACGACAGTGCCGCGTTCGTCGACGCGCAGGTCATGCCCAGGTCCGGCATCTCAGAGGCATTTCTTCACGAGCGTGTTGTCGAGGTCGTAACTGATCCGGCCATGCGACACGTGAAGGTGTGGAACTGCTCATTTGGCAGTCGCCGCGTCGGAGACCCGCAATATGGAACGTTCGCGCAGGAGCTCGACGCAATATCTGCGGAGCACGGTGTCTTGTTCGTTGTTGCGGCCGGCAACTACGAAGATTTGCCGGAGCGTGGGTGGCCGCCAGCGGCCGACGTGGCATTCGAAGACCGGATCAGTAGCCCTGCCGAAGCCGTTCGAGCGCTCACCGTCGGAGCGAGGGCCCACAAGGGGGGACGCGTCGCCGCGGGTTCACCGGCGTCGTACAGTCAGCGGGGTCCTAACTTTGCAGCACACGTGAAGCCTGATGTCTGCCACTGGGCAGGCGACGTTTCGTTGACGGGCGCGCTGGACGGCTTTGGGGTTCAATCACTCGTCCCGACCGGCGATCTGGCGGAATCTGTCGGAACCTCATTCGCGGCGCCACAGGTCAGTTCAATCGCGGCGAACACGTGGCAAACGCTTGAAAGAAGTGGGGCAGTACAACGGGTTACTCCCGAGCTGGTAAAGGGCTTGCTCATTCACTCTGCTGTGGTGACAGACACATCGACAGAACCGCTCTACAGGGACTACTACGGCTGGGGCGTCCCGGCTTCGTCGTCCGAAGTGTTGGGTAACGATCCGGGCTCGTTCACGACCGTCCATGAGGTTGTGCTGACCCCCGGAAGCAACTGGCTTAAGGAACCGTTTCCGGTCCCAGAGTGCTTGATTGCCAGCGGCAACAAGTTTCGGGGCGAAGTCATTCTGACGATCGCGTACTCACCGCCGCTCGACCCCGCGTTCGGTGCTGAGGCAGTCCGATATGAGGTCGATGGGGCGTTCGGATCGATAGTGACTACGCCAGATGGCGGGGCGGAATTCAAGTCCATTACCCCGGGCGAGCGGCCGCGTTCGGACCTCTGGGAAGCCAATCAAATTGCAGAAGGCAAGTGGGCACCGGTAAAGACGTACAGGCAGCGTTACCCGCGTGGATCGGCCGGCGGCAACTGGGCCCTGCGCTTGTCGCTTACGGAGCGTGTCTCTAACGAAATCGGGCGAGAGCAGTTGGTCTACGCGATCGTCACACTTCGCGGACTCGAGGAGGGAATGCCGGTTTACCGTAACGGCGTTGAGGCCATTCAACGGCTGAGTTACGAGAGCCGGTTCATGGTACCTTCTGGACGAATTCGACTTCAGCCGGAGTGAACCGTTCTTCCAAGGGAGTTCTTCGGGGACCGTCCTCCGGTTCAAAAGCGCCTCGCCTGCAACCGCAACTTCGGCGTCGACCTTCCAGCAGAATTAGGTCAACTTTGCGTCCGCAGAACCGTTGCTCGACACAGAGCGTGTGAAGTGCGCGCACGAATCAAACCCGCATCTATTCCGCACATTCGGTGGCAAAGCAGGAATACCGATAACAATCAAAAGCAGGCCTGATCAGGACCAACGGTAGAGGACGGCAACCCGCAGCAACCCCTGATAGCCCCGCACTCTTACTCGAAAGGTCACCGGATCGATGCCGGTCGGAGCCACCGAGTGAAACCCCCGGATCCCATGTGGATCCGGGGGTTTTTCGTTTCCGATGAGTCGATTGTCGTCACCTCTTCGACGACTGAGCAGCGTCGCGCTTCTCCATCTCGCGACGGACGCCGGGCGCCGCTGACGCTCGGTAGGGTCGCGTGCGAGGCGACTCATTCGCGGCCGGAGGAGATGGATCGATGCAGAAAGGCCTGTTGTGGACCGGGGGCGGGCTTCTCGGGGCGTCGATCGCACTCTGGGCGCTCCAGGTCTACGCGGCCCGAAGGAATTCGTGCGCCCGGTACCCTGGAGCGCCCGACGGATCGGCACCCGACGGCGGTCCCCTGACCGAATCGTTGTCCTGGTGGCCCATCGGCGAGGTCTGCACCTGGCAGCGCGCCGATGGGCACGGCGACCTCGCGTCGGTCTTCGGCTTCTACCCCTGGAGCGCGGTGACGTATGTCATCGGGGTGCTGGCCGTCGCGGCGCTGGTTGCGGGCATCCTGGTCAGGCGCCGCGCGACCCGAAGTGACGAGACTCCAGGTTTTCCCGCCGGGTCCTGGAGGAGCATCGGCCCGCGCCGATAGCAGTCGGGTCAGGAGCGCTAGCGGTCCCCCTCCGGCCGGCTCCCGGCGGCCGCCCCCGGCACGAGCTCCCGGATGATGAGCCGCGCGACGCGGCGGGCGGCGGCCATGATCGCGGTGTCGTCCGCGGACGTGGCGGCGGCGGCTTGCACCGCGGCGTTGATGGAGAGCAGCGCCATGCGAAGCAGGACGGCGTTCTCGGGAGCCTGGTCCGGCAGCCGTTCGCCGAGGAGGTCCGCGAGCGCGGTCAGGCCGGTGCCGACCCGGGGCTCGGCGCCGGAGCGGGTCGAGCCGGCGAGCAGGAGGGGGTTCGCGGCGAGGAAGCGGATGCCCTGCAGCTTTTCGTGGGTGAACGAGTCCACCCACCGCGTCACCGCCTCGCCGATCACGGCCGGCGTGGCCGGCTGCTCCCTGACCCACGCGAGCAGCTCCTCGACCTCGTCGCCGCGCTGGTCGAGCAGCGACTGCACGATCGCTTCCTTGCCGTCGAAGTAGTAGTACAGCGACGCCTTGTTGATGCCCAGCTCGTCGGCGATCTGGCGCAGCGTCGTCGCTTCGTAGCCCTGCTCGGTGAACAGGCGCAGCGCCACCTGCTGCGCCCGCTCCCGGGTGCGCGCCCCGCGGCGTCGCTCCGTGGCGTCCTGCTCAGTGGTCATGGCGCAAGTCTACCTACCGGCGGGTAGACAGCCTACCTACCGATAGGTAGGCTGTCCTCCAGCTACGAAAGACGAGAACATGACCGAATACACCATCGTCCGCGACTACCCGTACCCGATCGAGGAGGTCTGGGCCGTGCTGACCGAGCCGGACGAGGTGGCCAAGTGGACCACGACAGGGCAGGGCGGTCGGCCCGAGGGCTTCGCAGCGGTTCCGGGCACCCGGTTCCGCTTCGTCGGGAAGCCGACGATCGGCTGGGCCGGCGTCGTCTACTGCGAGGTGATCGCCGTCGACGCGCCCCACTCGATGCACTACACGTGGAAGGGCGACGAGGATGCCGACGACGTCACCGACGTCACGTACCTCCTGGAGGAGATCCCGGAGGGCACCCGCTTCACCTGGCATCACACCGGGTTCAGCGGCGTCGGCGGATATGCGATGTCCAAGCTCCTGGGCAGCGTGCGCAAGAAGATGCTGACGGAGGGCGTTCCGCCGGTGCTGGCGGAGTACCACCGGGCGCGGCGGTGAGTGTGCGCCGCAATTTTCCGTAGTAGAACTACCTTAAATCGCCCGACGGCTCGTCTTTTGAGCAGGATTTTCCGTTTTCGGACGCACAGAATGTTGCCTTCACTACATCCTCCCCGCTAGATTGACCCCGCGAACACGCATCCGATCTCCGCAGGTCGACCCGAGATGCTGCACTGGACTATCGATGGGGATAGGCGACAGACCATGACTCGATCACTCCTCTCGCGCGGCCTCGGCGCCGCGATGGCCGTTCTGCTCGCGTCGGGCGCGCTCGTGGCGGTGTCGGCGCTGCCGGCCGACGCGAGCGACGCCGTCACGGTGACGGTCGACCCCGACACGGTCGTGCAGAGCGACTTCCTCGGGATCGGCGTCAACGTGATCCCGGGCAGCCTCATGTCGGGGACGACGGACCTCGGCTACACCGACGCCGACTGGGCGGTGGACTCCGCGCGGATCGCGCGGCTCCGCCCGAAGGTCGCCCGCATCTGGTTCCAGACCGACTGGATGGAGCCCACCAAGGGCGACTACACGTTCACGAGCGACCGCATGCTCGCCTTCTACCGCTACCTCGACGCCTTCAAGGAGGCGGGCACCGACGTCGAACTGAACTTCGGGTGGAAGGTCGGCTCGACCATCCAGCCCTGGTACTCGATCCCGGGAGTCGACCCGTGGACGAGCGCGCCGAACGACATCCCGGCGTACGCGCGGGCGGCGTCCGCCCTGCTCGATCAGCTCATCAACACGCGCGGCTACGACAACGTCAAGTACCTGACCTATTACAACGAGCCCAACGGCAGCTGGGACTTCGAGGCGCCCGGCGATCAGATGGCGTACTACCTGACGATGGCCAAGGCGGTGAGCGAGCAGCTGAAGACGGACGGGCTCCGTGACGACGTGAAGATCTGGGGTCCCGAGGAGAGCGGGGCGCCGGCCTGGACCGCCTACATGGCCGCGAACGGCGGCGACGCCTTCGACCAGTACAGCTTCCACACCTACGGCGACTCGTACGGCTCCGTCGCCGGGAGCATCGCCGCGCGGACCAGCGTCGCCGGCGGCAAGCCGGTCAACATGTCGGAGTTCGGCTGGTCGTCGGACACGGCGAGCGGCTGGGACTCCGGCTACGCGAACTACGTGATCGCCGGTGCGAACAACGGCCTCCACTCGATGCTGGTGTGGCAGCTCAACGGGGTCTGGACCGCGGACCCGGACGGTGACACGAACGGCACCTACAACCTGTGGGACTCGGTGCTCCTCGGCCTGAAGCCGCGGAACACCTTCGCCGCGGCCGGCCTGCTGACCCGCTACGTGCCGGCGCACAGCGAGGTGATCCAGACCGCGTCCAGCTCGGGCGACGTGCGGGCGACCGCCTTCCGCGCCGCCGACGGGGAGTACACCGTGCTCGTGGAGTCGAAGGCCGGCACGGGCAAAGATCTCACCGTCGACTTCGGCGCCCTCGACCTCGGCCGGCCGGTGCATCGCATCGCGTACACCGGCGCCGTCGCCCCGGACGAGAACGCCCTGCTGCCCGCATCGTCCGCCACGATCCCCGCGACGACGAGCTTCAGCGACACGCTGGGCGGCGACTACACCGTCGCCGTCTACACGACGGCGGCGCCCGCCGTCCAGGTGGCGATGAGCGATGCCTCGGCGACGGTCGCGTCCGGCTCGACCCTCGCGCTCGGCGCACAGGTGATCGACGGAGCGGCGGGAGTCGCCTGGAGCGTGGACGGGACAGGCAACGGCACCGTCTCGAGCACAGGCGTCTACACGCCACCGACGGTGACAACCGAGCGCACGGTCGCCGTGATCGCGACGAGCACGGCGGACCCGACCGCCCGGGGCGTCTCCCTCGTCACGGTCACCCCGGCGCCGAGCGCGACCGTCGTGGCGCCCCCGACCTTCAGCCTCCCCTCCGGCGTCTACGACGGCTCCCGTGTCCTCACCCTCGCCACCACGACGGCGGAGGCCCAGATCCGCTACACGACGGACGGATCGACGCCGACGGCGACGTCGACGCTGTACCAGCACCCGATCGTGCTCGCCGAGTCGACGACCCGCCTGTACCGGGCCGCCGCCTTCGCACCCGGGCTCACGTCCTCCGGGTCGACCAGCCGCCTCTACAAGGTGGGCGCCGTCTCCGACGGCCCGGACGGGTACACGCTCTGCGCCGACGAGGACGGCACGTGCTACTTCAGCGGGCAGCAGAGCGTCGCCTTCGGCGGCGACGGCCTCTTCAGCTACCAGACGCGCACCGGGGACACCCCGTGCACGACCGCGGAACTCGGCGACCCGAACCCCGGCGTGGAGCAGCACTGCTACGTGAGCCCGACCATCCCGGACCACTACCCCATCGTCACCATCACGAACGGCGGCTTCGAGAAGCCGGCCGGGACGAAGACGAAGACCGGGCCCTTCACGAACGGCTGGACCTTCAACACGCGCTCGGGCATCCAGAACGCCCAGGGACCGCTCGGCCCCGGGACCCCGCCGGAGGGATCGCAGGTCGCCTACCTCAAGACGGACGCGGGCGTGCAGGGCGAGATCAGCCAGGAGCTGAACTTCCCGTCGGGGACGTTCCAGCTCGCCTTCGACCTGTCGGGGCGGTCGGGATATCCCGCCCAGACGTTCGACGTGCTCTACGACACCACGGTGATCGGGTCGTTCACCGTGAGCTCGACCACGAGCTACACGGCCGTCCGCAGCGCCCTCTTCGCAAGCGCAGGCGGCAAGCACACCGTCACCTTCCGCGCCACGGCCCCGTCGGGCGACCGCACCGCGTTCATCGACGATGTCCGCGTGGAGCTGCCGGCCGCCCCGGCGGTCCCGGCGCTCGCGAACGCGGGATTCGAGTCGCCGGCGACGACGAACGTGAAGTCGGCTCCGTTCTCGGACGGCTGGGCGTTCGTCGGCACCGCCGGCATCCAGCACAACGGGAGCGCGTTCGGCGCGGCCACGGCGCCGGAGGGGACGCAGACCGCCCTCCTGCAGTCGAAGGACGGTTCCGTCGGCTCGTTCAGCCAATCGGTGGACTTCGTCCCCGGCGACTACCGGGTGACCTTCCAGGCGGCCAAACGGCCAGGGTACGCGACGCTGCAGCCGATCCAGGTGCTCGTCGACGGGACGGTGGTCATGACCGCCACCCCCTCGGCGACGACCTGGACGAGCTACACCACGCCGACGTTCACCGTCACGGCGGGCGCGCACACCGTCGCCTTCCGGGGCTCCGCACCCACGGGCGACGCCACGGCCTTCGTCGACGCGGTCGGGCTGGACGCGGTGCCGGCGGCCGGTCTCGCGGTCGCGACGACGGCCTCCACCTGGTCGCTCTGCGTCGGCCACGAGGCCTATGTCGCCGTCTACGCCATCAACAAGGCCGGTCGCCCCACCGACATCCGGGTGGGGGCGGCCGGCGCCGAGAAGAAGGAGTCCGCCGTGGCGGCGGGAGCGGCCGCCTACGGCCTGTTCGCCACCTCGAGCGCGACGCTCGCGGCGGGGTCCGCGCTGGTCGCCTCCTACTACTGGGACGGCACCGGCCACTACTCCCGGCAGACCCCGTCGTACGCCGCGATCGACTGCTCGGCGTGAGCGATGCCGGAGCGGTCAGCGCAGCAGCTCGGGGACGATGACGGTCTCGCCGCCGTCGTCTCCGACCTGGTGGACGCGCCCGCCGTCGCGATCGGCGAGGAACTCCACCGGCCGCCCGTCCCGGTAGACGATGCCGGTGTCCTCGTCGAGGGCGAAGCCGGCGGCGAGCCGTCCGGTGGCGACAGCGGCGCGGTGGGCTGGCCGCCGACCTGGCTGCGAGTCGTAGTGCACGGCCAGCGAGCCCGGGAGGAAGCCGAGCCCGTCCACGGCCTCGGCGGTCCCGGGCCCGAATGACGAGGTCGTGCCCCCGCTGTGCCAGCACAGCGCACCCGCCGACGTCCCGCCGAGTACCGTCCCGCGGCCCCAGGCGTCGCGCAGCACGGCATCGAGCCCGTGGGCGCGCCAGACCGCGAGGAGGTTGACGACGCTGCCGCCGCCGGCCCAGACCACGTCGGCCCAGCCCACGATCTCCTCCAGCGGCTCGTCCGTGCGGCCGAAGAGCCGGAGATGCCGGGCCGCGACACCCGCCCGGCGCGCGGCGTCGAGTTCCTGCGACTCCACATGCCGCTGGTCGCCTCCCGCCGTGCCGATGTACAGCACGCGGGGCGCGCGGCCGGTCACCCCCGTGAGCCCGACCGCGTGCAGCTGGAGCGGAGAGCACTCGACGTCCCCGCGGTCCGAGGGGCGCCACCCGCCACAGGTCGCGACGATGGCGCCCGTCACGCGACGGCCACCCGCTGAGCGTTCCACGCCCGCACGGCGAGCACGGAGTCGGCGCCGGCCGGCAGCTGGAGGGGCACACGCCGGCTCTCGCCGGGCAGCAGCCCGAAGCCGTTGTCGTCGAGCATCGCGCCGACACCGTGGGGGAAGCCGTCGACCACGACCTGGAACGCCGGGACGGCGCCGCGGTTCTCCACGATCAGGGCCTCGTCTTCGAGCCGCGCCGCCAGGGTCGTCCGCGGCAGGTCGAGGAGCGGCGCGGGCCGGTCCTCGGCGTAGGCGGCGATGAGCGGACGGACGTCCACGTCCCAGAGGTCGTCGATCGGCCGCTCCTCGATCCGGCGGACGGCGTCCGTCTTCGCGTGCGCGTTGAACCAGTACCACTGGTCGCCGACCAGGTCGCCATGCTCGTCCTCCAGCCGCACGGAGAGCAGGAGCGGCGCCGCCTCGGCCGGGACGGTGCCGCCGAGCACGAAGGGCGAGACGCGGTCGTCGGCCGCGACGGCGACCGGGGCCGAGCGCTCCGCCACGATCCGGAGACGCGCATCCCAGAGACGCGCCGTTACCCTGCCGCGAAGGCCCTCCGGGCTGTCGTTGGCGACGTGGACGGCGGCGGTGAACTCCTCCCCGGCCGCCCAGTCGAGCCGGTCGGTCACGGCGAACGCACTGCGCGCGGCGCTGAACCGCTTCGCCTGGTAGTACGAGAGCTTGGGCCGTCCGTAGTAGTCCACGACCGCCCAGGAGGCACCCGGGAAGACCTCGCCGAGCTTGTAGAACCAGTAGGCGCTGGTGTGCTCCCCCGAACGCGCGCGTACCATCTCCGAGGCGAACCGCAACGCCTCCCCCTGCGCGACCTGGCTGTACTCGATGAAGGTCGCCCAGTCGCGCACCGGACCGTAGTCGGCGTAGCGCAGTTGCTTGAGCACATCCACCAGGGAGAACTGCGCCTGATGCTGGAGGATCGCGCCGTGCGCGGGAGGCGGCCACTCCTCGAGCAGCGCCGGGTCGAGGAACTCGGCCATGCTCGCGAGGTCGCACTGGCTCGACAGGCCGTACTCGCCGAGCACCGCCTGATCCATCGACCGGTAGCCCGCGTCGATCGGCCAGCCCTCGTGGTAGACCCGGTAGTTATGCTCGTCGCCGCCCCACGGGCTCGTGCGGTGGAACGGCCGCGAGTCGTCGTAGTGGGCGACCCGACGGCCGATCAGGATGAGGGGATCATCCCCGGCGATCGGGCGGGGGTTCTCGTTGCCGCCGCCCCACATCACCAGGGAGGGGTGCGATCGCAGGGACCGCACGATGCGGGAGACCTGCTCGTCGACGACCGCCAGGTCGGTGCCCGACGCATCCGGAAGGCCGAACGTGAGCGGGAACTCCTGGTAGACCAGGATCCCCAGCCGGTCGCACTCCTCGTAGAAGCGCTCGCTCTCGACGATGCCGCCGCCCCAGGCACGCAGCATCTGCAGGCCGCCGCGCACGGTCAACTGCAGCAGGTGGGCGTCGATGTCGAACGGGCGCCGCGCCAGCGGGTCGGTCCAGCACCAGTTCGCGCCCTTGACGAACAGCGGGCGCCCGTTGATGACGAAGCGCCAGCGGTAGAACTCCTCCGTCGACCAGTCCGGGACGCCGGCCATCTCGACCGTGCGTATCCCGAAGCCCGTCGAGGCCGCGCCGTCGCCGTACTCGAGGTCCGCCTCGTACAGGGGCTGGTCGCCGTAGCCGAAGGGCCACCACAGGCGGGGCTCGAGCACGTCGACGTCGAGCTCCACCCGGTTGAGGCCCCGGCGCGCCCGCAGGTCGAACGCCCAGGTCACCAGCGGCGACCCTTCGGGCGTGCGGAGCCGGAGGACACCGCGGCCGTCGCCGGGCGAGTCGGTGCGCGCGACGACGTCGGCCGTCACCCGCAGCCGCGCGACGCCCTCGCCGAGCGACACGGTGCGGACGAAGAGGTCGCGCACCTCCGTCTCCGGCACCCGCTCCAGCCGGACTCCGCGCCAGAGGCCCAGGCTGATCAGGTGACCGTAGTGCCAGCCCCAGCCGGGCGAGCCCTTCATGACGCCGTGCCAGTCGTGCGGCGGCGGGGAGATGCGGACGACGATCTCGTTGCTCTCGCCGGGGAGGAGCAGGGAGGTCACGTCGACCTCCGGGCCGCCGAACATCCCGGTGTGGCGGCTCACCGGCTCGCCGTTGACGTAGACGGTCGCCGCGTAGTCGATGCCGTCGAAGACCAGGCGGGCGCGCACGCCGGACCAGTCCGCGGGCAGCTCGAAGCGCCTGGCGTACCACCACTCCTGCTGCTCGACCCGGGTGCGGCGGAAGAACCACGGCCAGCGCTCGGGCACACCGTGCTCGACCAGTTCGTCGTAGGTGTTGCCGTCGAGGAGCGGGTCCGGCAGGGCGCCGGCCGCGACCAGCGCGCCCTGCACCGTCCCGGGCACGGCGGCCTCCACCCACGCGGAGCGATCCGTGTCGGGGCGGTACCAGTCGACGGGGTCGCCCTGCGGTTTCGCCTCGCCCCGCTCCGCCCAGTGCTCGAT
>JAEWDJ010000195.1 GCA_023390155.1 Actinomycetes bacterium
CGACCAGGTCGGAGACGTCGCCGCCGCTCTCGGCGGCCGCGATCGCCGCTCGCCAGGTGGTCCACGATCCGGCGGCGCCGTGCAGCAGCACGGTCGCCGTCGTCGAGCGGCGTCCCGTCCACCTCACGGCAACCGGGCCGCACCGGGTGTTCACCGTCGTCGTCTCCACGCCTGTTGTTCGGAGCGGGCCCGCCGTAGGATTCCGACGAGGGGAGACACTGTGAGCGAATCCACTGCAGCCATCGACCGAGCCGAACCGAGCGAGGAGACCCTGGACCGATTGGATGCGTGGTGGCGTGCCGCCAACTACCTCTCGGTCGGCCAGATCTACCTGCTCGACAACCCGTTGCTGCGGCAGCCCCTCTCGCGCGACCACATCAAGCCACGGCTGCTCGGCCACTGGGGCACCACGCCGGGGCTGAACTTCGTGTACGCGCACCTGAACCGTGCGATCCGCGAGCGCGACCTGGACACGATCTTCATCGCCGGGCCCGGTCACGGCGGGCCGGGGGTGGTCGCGAGCGCCTATCTCGACGGCACCTACAGCGAGGTCTACAGCGCCATCGACCGGAGTGAGGACGGGCTGCGCCGCCTGTTCCGCCAGTTCTCCTTCCCGGGCGGCATCCCGAGCCACGCCGCCCCCGAGACGCCCGGCTCCGTCCACGAGGGAGGCGAGCTCGGCTACTCACTGTCGCACGCGTTCGGGGCCGCCTTCGACAACCCGGAGCTGCTGGTCGCCGCCGTCGTCGGCGACGGCGAGGCCGAGACCGGCCCGCTCGCCACCGCGTGGCACTCGAACAAGTTCCTCGACCCGGTGACCGACGGGGTCGTGCTGCCGATCCTCCACCTCAACGGGTACAAGATCGCCAACCCGACCGTGCTCGCGCGCATCCCGGAGAGCGAGCTGATGGAGCTGATGCGCGGCTACGGCTACACGCCGCATCTCGTCTCCGGCGGCTTCGACGGCGAGGATCCGCGCGAGGTGCACAAGCGGATGGCCGTGGAGCTGGACGCGATCCTCGACGAGATCGCGGAGATCAAGCGGGCGGCCGCCGCCGGCGAGCTGGAGGGGCGGCCGGCCTGGCCCATGCTCGTGCTGCGCACCCCGAAGGGCTGGACCTGCCCGCGCGAGATCGACGGCCATCCCGCCGAGGACAACTGGCGGTCGCATCAGGTGCCCCTGGCGGACGCGCGCGACACGGAGGCGCACACGCGCCTGCTCGAGACGTGGCTCGCCTCGTACCGGCCCGAAGAACTGTTCGACGAGTCGGGCGCGCCGGTTCCGCTCGTGACCGCGCTCGCGCCCGAGGGGGAACGCCGGATGAGCGCGAACCCGGTGGCCAACGGCGGACTGCTGCGCAAAGACCTGCGGCTGCCCGACTTCCGCGACTACGCGGTCGAGGTCCCGTCGCCGGGCGGCTCGGTGGCCGAGGCGACGCGGGTGCTGGGCGAGTGGTTCCGCGACGTCATGCGCGACAACCCCACCGACTTCCGGCTGTTCGGGCCGGACGAGACGGCCTCCAACCGGCTGCAGGCCGTGTACGACGTCACCGGCAAGCAGTGGAACGCCGAGTACTGGCCGATCGACTCCGACAACCACCTCGTCCCGAGCGGGCGGGTGATGGAGGTGCTGAGCGAGCACCAGTGCCAGGGCTGGCTCGAGGGGTACCTGCTGAGCGGCCGCCACGGGGTCATCACCTCGTACGAGGCGTTCATCCACATCGTCGACTCGATGTTCAACCAGCACGCGAAGTGGCTGAAGACCTCGCGCCGCATCGCCTGGCGCCGGCCGGTCGCCTCCCTCAACTACCTGCTCAGCTCGCACGTGTGGCGGCAGGACCACAACGGCGCCTCCCACCAGGACCCGGGCTTCATCGACCACGTCGTCAACAAGAAGGCGGACGTCGTGCGCGTCTACCTGCCGTTCGACGCCAACACGCTGCTGTCGACCTACGACCACTGCCTGCGCTCGACCGACTACGTCAACGTCGTGGTGGCCGGCAAGCAGCCGCAGCCGAACTGGCTCACGATGGACCAGGCCATCGCGCACTGCACGCGCGGCATCGGGATCTTCGAGTGGGCGGGCACCGAGGTGGACGGCGAGGAGCCGGACGTCGTGCTCGGCTGCGCCGGCGACATCCCGACGCTGGAGGTGCTGGCCGCGGCCGACATCCTGCGTCACCGCCTACCCTCGCTGAAGGTGCGCGTGGTCAACGTCGTCGACCTGATGCGCCTGCAGAGCGAGGGCGAGCACCCGCACGGGCTGAGCGACCGTGAGTACGACGCGCTCTTCACGACGGACAAGCCCGTGATCTTCGCCTACCACGGCTATCCGTGGCTCATCCATCGGCTGACCTACCGCCGCGAGGGCCACGGCAACCTCCACGTGCGCGGCTACAAGGAGGAGGGGACGACCACGACGCCGTTCGACATGGTCATGCTCAACGACCTCGACCGGTACCACCTCGTCATCGACGTGCTCGACCGCGTCCCCGGCCTCGCCGCCCGCGAGGCCGCCTTCCGCCAGGAGATGCAGGACGCCCGGCTGGCGGCGCGGCAGTACACGCGCGAGCACGGCGAGGACATCCCCGTGGTCGCCGAGTGGACGTGGGGCGGCGAGAGCGGTGTGCGGCTGGACACGACCGGCGGCGACAACGACTAGAGCGGGTGCGCGCTCGTCGGGTCGACCACGGTCAGCTCGGCGATCTTGGCGGCGCGCCCGTCGCCGGAGGAGCGCCCGGTGAGGCGGCGCCCGATCCACGGCAGCACGAACCGGCGGTAGTACTCGGCGGTGCGGCGGGTGCGCTCGCCCGGAGGAGCCGCCGCGACCTCCGCCACGCCCCACTCCGGCGGCACGGGCACGCCGAACGCCGTGAGCACATTGCTCGCCACCCGGGCGTGACCCAGCGCGTTCAGGTGGAGCCGGTCCGCCGACCAGTAGCGGATGTCCTCCAGGCCCTCGTCCGCCCAGTTGTCGACGAACGTGATGCCGTCGCGGGGGAGCATGGCGCGCACCTCGCGGGCGAGCTCGTCGCCGCGCTTGCGCACCAGGCCGCCGAGGGGGAGGTGCGCGGTGGGGTTGGCGCCACTGAGGAGCAGCATGTGGCTGCCGGCCGCCGTGACCCGGTCCGCCCCCGCCCCCAGGACGCGGGCGCC
>JAEWDJ010000236.1 GCA_023390155.1 Actinomycetes bacterium
CAGCCGCTCCGTCTCGGCCGAAGGCCGCTCGCGCGCCGTCGTCGGCGGGCGCAGTGCGCCGGTGAGCGTGCTGACCGAGCTGGCCGAGCACCTCGTCGTCGTCCACGGGCAGTCCGACCAGATCCGCCTGCGCTCGGCGATCGCGCAGCGGGAGGCCCTCGACCGGTTCGCGGGCCCCGACTTCGGCGCCGCCGTCGAGGCGTACGCGCAGGTCTTCCACCGCTGGCGCGACAACCGCGCCGAGCTGGAGGAGCTCGTCGCCGACCGCGACCGCCGCGCTCGCGAGGCGGAGGACCTCCGGCTGGCGATGTCCGAGATCGAGACCGTCGCGCCGCAGCCGGGGGAGGACGACGAGCTCGCCGAGCGCGCCGAGCGCCTCACCAACCTGGAGGAGCTGCGGCTCGCTGCGGCGGGCGCACGCGAGCTGCTCTCGGCGGAGGAGTCGGAGGGGGCGGACGCGCTCGGGCTGCTCGACAACGCGCGCCGTCAGCTCGAGCGGATGGCGCCGCACGACGCCGCCCTGGAGCCGCTGGCCGAGGCCGTCGCCAACGCCAACTACCTCGTCTCCGACATCGCAGCGCAACTGTCGACCTACCTGGCCGCCCTCGACACCGACGGGGCGCGCGAGCTCGAGATCGTCCAGGAGCGACGCGCCGAGCTCGCCGCCCTGGTCCGCAAGCACGGTCCGGGGCTCGACGACGTCATCCGCACGCTGGAGACCGGCAGCCTCCGGCTCCTGGAACTCGACGGCGACGCCGACCGGATCGATGAGCTGACGCGCGAGGTGGAGGCCGATGAGGCGCTGGTCGCCGAGCTGGCCGCCGCCCTGAGCACGCGCCGCCGCGAGGCGGCCGAGCGCCTCGCCGCCGAGGTCTCCGACGAGCTGTCCGCCCTGGCGATGCCCGACGCCCGCGTGGTCGTCGAGGTCGCCGAGCGCGACGAGTACTCCGCGACGGGCCGCGACCAGGTGGCCATCCTGCTGCAGCCGCATCCCGGCGCCGAGCCACGGCCGCTCGGCAAGGGCGCGTCGGGCGGTGAGCTGTCGCGGGTGATGCTCGCGATCGAGGTCGTCATCGCGGGCGCCGACCCGGTGCCGACCTTCATCTTCGACGAGATCGACGCGGGCGTCGGCGGCGCTTCGGCGATCGAGATCGGCCGCCGTCTCGCCCGGCTCGCCGAGAGCGCGCAGGTGATCGTCGTCACCCACCTCGCGCAGGTGGCCGCCTTCGCGACCAACCACCTCACCGTCGTCAAGGGCAACGACGGCTCCGTCACCGCCTCCAGCGTCCGCCGGCTCGACGGCGACGAGCGCATCGCCGAGATGGCGCGTCTGCTGTCGGGGCTGCCCGACTCCGAGAGCGGCCTCGCGCACGCCCGCGAGCTCGTCGACATGGCGGCCGCGGCTCGCTGACAGGAGCTGGGACAGGAGCGCGGACACGACCGCGCGCGCGAACTCCTCCCGGCGGATGATGATAAGCTGCAAGCCCGTGGTGGATAAATCTGAAGCGGGCATCTCGAACGGCATTACCAAGCACATCTTCGTCACTGGTGGTGTCGTTTCTTCGTTGGGCAAGGGCCTCACGGCGGCCTCCCTGGGCAACCTTCTGACCGCGCGCGGACTGCGCGTCGTGATGCAGAAGCTGGACCCGTATCTGAACGTGGACCCGGGCACGATGAACCCGTTCCAGCACGGCGAGGTCTTCGTGACCGACGACGGGGCTGAGACGGATCTCGACATCGGTCACTACGAGCGGTTCCTCGACATCAACCTCGGCCAGTCGGCCAACGTGACGACCGGGCAGATCTACTCGAACGTGATCGCCAAGGAGCGCCGCGGCGAGTACCTCGGCGACACCGTGCAGGTCATCCCGCACATCACGGACGAGATCAAGCGCCGGATGCGCCTCCAGGCCCAGCCTGGCCCGGACGGGGAGCCCGCGCCCGACGTCATCATCACCGAGATCGGCGGGACGGTCGGCGACATCGAGTCGCAGCCGTTCATCGAGTCCGCCCGCCAGGTGCGCCACGAGCTCGGCCGCAAGAACTGCTTCTTCGTGCACGTCTCGCTGGTGCCCTTCATGAACGCCTCCGGCGAGCAGAAGACCAAGCCGACCCAGCACTCGGTCGCCGCCCTGCGCTCGATCGGCATCCAGCCCGACGCCCTCGTGCTCCGCAGCGACCGGCCCGTCTCCGAGAGCAACAAGCGCAAGATCGCGCTGATGTGCGACGTGGACGAGGCCGCCGTGGTCAACGCCGTCGACGTGCCGAGCATCTACGACATCCCGACGATGCTCCACGACCAGGGTCTCGACGCCTACATCATCGACCAGCTCGGCCTCCACAAGGCGAACGACGTCGACTGGAACGGCTGGGCGCGCCTGCTGGAGGCCGTGCACGACCCGAAGCACGAGGTCGTCATCGGCCTCGTCGGCAAGTACATCGACCTCCCCGACGCCTACCTGTCGGTCACCGAGGCGCTCCGCGCCGGCGGTTTCGCCCACCAGACCAAGGTGAAGCTCAAGTGGATCCCGTCGGACGAGTGCCAGACCCCCGAGGGCGCCGCCGCCCAGCTGAGCGACGTGGACGCGATCTGCGTGCCCGGCGGCTTCGGCGTGCGTGGCATCGAGGGCAAGGTCGGCGCGTTGCGCTTCGCCCGCGAGAACGGCATCCCGGCGCTCGGCCTGTGCCTGGGCCTGCAGTGCATGGTCATCGAGTACGCCCGCCACGAGGCCGGCCTGGCCGGGGCCTCCTCGTCGGAGTTCGACCCCGAGACCGAGTTCCCCGTCATCGCGACGATGGCGGAGCAGGTCGAGATCATCGCCGGCGGCGACCTGGGCGGCACCATGCGCCTCGGCCTCTACCCGGCGACGCTCGCCGAGGGCTCCCTCGCCGCCGAGCTGTACGGCGCTGCGGAGGCCAGCGAGCGTCACCGGCACCGCTACGAGGTGAACAACAACTACCGCGAGCAGATCGCCGACGCCGGTCTCTGGTTCTCGGGCACCTCGCCCGACGGCCACCTGGTCGAGTACGTCGAGCTGCCGCGCGACGTCCACCCGTTCTACATCGGCACGCAGGCGCACCCGGAGCTGCGCTCGCGGCCGAACCGCGCCCACCCGCTCTTCGCGGGACTCGTCGGGGCGGCGCTCGAGCGCCAGAAGGCGAGCCTCCTGTTCGAAGTCGGCGCGGAGGGCTGATGGGCGACCGCCTGCTGTCGGACGAGCCGTTCCAGCCCGAGATCGTCTCGTCCGAGACGGTCTTCGACGGCAAGATCTGGGACGTGCGCCGGGATGTCTTCCGCTACAACGGCGAGGAGATCACGCGCGAGTACGTGGACCACACCGGCGCCGTCGCGGTGCTGGCGCTCGACGAGCAGGGCCGGGTGCTGCTCATCAAGCAGTACCGGCATCCCGTCCGGCACCGCGACTGGGAGATCCCGGCCGGCCTGCTCGACATCCACGGGGAGGACCCGCTCACCGCGGTGAAGCGCGAGCTCGCCGAGGAGGCCGACCTCGTCGCCGAGGAGTGGAACGTGCTGGCCGACGTCTTCACCAGCCCCGGCGGCAACGACGAGGCCATCCGCATCTACCTCGCGCGCGGCGTGAGCGCCGCCCCCGAGGCGTTCGCCCGCGAGGCGGAGGAGGCCGACATCGAGACCGTCTGGCTGCCGCTGGACGACGCCGTGGACGCGGTGCTCGCCCGCACCGTCCACAACGCGCCTCTGATCATCGCGCTGCTCGCGGCCCGCACCGCCCGCGAGAAGGGCTGGAGCACGCTGGGCGCGGCGGACGAGCCGTGGCCGAGCCACCCCAAGCTCGAGGTCTGACGACGGGATGACCGGGGCGGCCGAGGTCGACGCCTACCTGCGGCACGTGACGATCGAGCGCGGCCTCTCGGCGAACACCGTGGCCGCCTACCGGCGCGACCTCGCCGTCTACACGGCGTGGCTCGACGAGCAGGGCATGGCCGATCTCCGGGACGTCACCGCGCCGCTGGTGGCGGAGTTCGTGGCGCACCTGGGCACCCGCCCGGAGTCGCCGCTCACGGCCTCCTCGCTCGCCCGCGTGCTGTCGACGGTGCGCGGCTTCCACCGCTTCCTGCTGGAGGAGGGCCGGGTGGAGCAGGACGTCGCCCACGAGGTGCGGCCCCCGAAGCTCGCCAGCCGCCTGCCGAAGGCCATCACGATCGACCAGGTCGCCGCGCTGCTGGCCGCGACCGACGGCGACGAGGTCGCGAACCTCCGCGACAAGGCGCTGCTCGAGCTGATGTACGCGACGGGCGCCCGCGTCAGCGAGGCGGTCGGCCTCAACGTCGACGACGTCATCGACGCGGACATCGTGCGCCTCACCGGCAAGGGCAGCAAGCAGCGCATCGTGCCGCTGGGCAGCTACGCCCGCGCCGCGGTCGACGCCTACCTCGTGCGCGCCCGCCCGATCCTCTCGGCGAAGGGACGGTCGACGCCCGCGCTCTTCCTCGGGATGCGCGGCGCCCGCCTCTCGCGTCAGAACGCGTGGCTCATCATCCGCGCCGCCGCCGAACGCGCCCAGCTACCCGTCGAGATCTCGCCGCACACGCTCCGCCACTCCTTCGCCACGCACCTCCTCGCCGGCGGCGCGGACGTGCGCGTTGTGCAGGAGCTGCTGGGCCACTCCTCCGTCGCCACGACCCAGATCTACACGCTGGTCACGGCGGACACCCTGCGCGACGTGTACACGTCGGCGCACCCGCGGGCGCGGTGACTGCCTCCCGGCTCCACCCGGCCCCGCGAACCGCCGACCGGCCGCCCGGCCAGGCGCCGGCACGCGGATACACTGTTCCTTTGAGAACGACCGCCTAGGAGAGGGACGAGGAACACCCCGGTGACGCGCAACGACGAGGTCAGGACCGAGCTTCCCGGCATGGACCAGGCTTCCCTCACCAAGCTCGGTCCGACCGGGCGACCCCTGCGCGCGTTCCCGGTGCCCGCCGCCCTCGGCCAGCACGGCCCCGCGAAGATCGTGGCGCTCTGCAACCAGAAGGGCGGGGTCGGCAAGACCACGACCTCCATCAACCTGGGGGCCTCCCTCGCGGAGTACGGCCGCCGCGTGCTCGCCATCGACTTCGACCCGCAGGGTGCGCTCTCCGCCGGGCTGGGCGCGCAGACGCACGACGTGACCACGATCTACGACCTGCTGCTCAACCGCAACGCGGACGTGCAGGGCGCGATCCAGACCACGAGCGTCGCCGGCCTCGACGTGATCCCGGCCAACATCGACCTGTCGGCGGCGGAGGTGCATCTCGTCAACGAGGTCGCCCGCGAACAGATCCTGGCCTCGGTGCTGCGCAAGGTCAGCGGCGACTACGACGTCATCCTGATCGACTGCCAGCCTTCGCTCGGCATCCTGACCGTGAACGCGCTGACCGCCAGCCACGGCGTGCTGATCCCGCTGGAGTGCGAGTACTTCGCGCTGCGCGGCGTCGCCCTGCTGATCGAGACCATCGACAAGGTGCGCGAGCGGCTCAACCCGGCGATCGAGCTCGACGGCATCCTCGCCACCATGTACGACTCCCGCACGCTGCACTCGCGCGAGGTGCTGGAGCGCGTGGTCGACGCCTTCGGCGACCGGGTGCTCGAGACGGTGATCTCGCGGACGGTGAAGTTCCCGGACGCGTCGGTGGCCGCCGCGCCGATCACCCAGTTCGCGCCCGAGCACGCCGCGGCGGAGGCGTACCGCCAGCTCGCCCGGGAACTGATCTTCCGTGGCGCCGTCGCCTGACGACGCCCCGCAGGGCACCGTGCCGGTCGCCGCGGACGCCGGCTTCCGCGTCGCCATCGGCACCTTCGAGGGCCCGTTCGACCTGCTCCTCTCGCTGATCACGAAGCACGAGCTCGACATCACCGAGATCTCGCTCAGCAGGGTCACGGACGAGTTCATCGCCTACCTGCGCGCGCTCGACACCGAGAACAGCCTCGACGAGGCGAGCGAGTTCCTCCTCGTGGCCGCCACGCTGCTCGACCTGAAGGTCGCGGGACTCCTGCCGCAGGGCGAGCTCGTGGACGCGGAGGACGTCGCGCTGCTCGAGGCCCGCGACCTGCTGTTCGCGCGGCTGCTGCAGTACCGAGCGTTCAAGGAGGCCTCCGCCTGGTTCGCTTCGGCGCTCGAGACCGAGAGCGCGCGGCACACCCGCACGGTGCGGCTGGAGGACAAGTTCCGCCAGCGCGACCCGGAGCTCGTCTGGACACTGGGCCTCGAGGACTTCGCGGCGCTCGCCACCCTGGCCATGACACCGCGGGAGGTCCCCGTCGTGGGGCTCGACCACCTGCACGCGCCGCTCGTCAGCATCCGGGAGCAGGCGGCCGTCGTGGTCGGCCTGCTGCGCGGGGGCGAGCAGCTGTCGTTCCGCCAGCTCGTCGCGGGGGCGGAGCAGAAGGGCGTGGTGATCGCCCGGTTCCTCGCGGTGCTCGAGCTCTACCGGCACGCGGCCATCGCGTTCGAGCAGCTGGAGCCGCTCGGCGAGCTGACGTTGCGCTGGACGGCGGAGCACTGGTCGGAGGAGAACCTGTCCACCCTGGGAGCGGATTATGACGGTTGAGGACCTGACGGAGACGACCGGAGCGGCGGAGGCCACCGAGCCCACCGCGATCACCGAGGCCACCGACACGACGGAGGTACCTGCGCCGGTCGAGGACACCGAGATCGAGCGCGCGCTGGAGGCCATCCTCATGGTGGCCGACGAGCCCATGAGCGTCGTCACGCTGGCGACCGCCGTGGGCGCGCCGGTGAAGCGGGTGCGTCAGGCGATCGACGTGCTCGTGGAGGACTTCGACGGCAACGCACCCGGCGGCAGCTTCCGCCGCGGGTTCGAGCTGCGGGAGGTCGGCGGAGGCTGGCGCGTCTACGTGCGCGCGGAGTTCGACGCCGTGGTCGCCGGCTACGTGCTCCAGCAGAACCCGACCAAGCTCTCGCAGGCGGCGCTCGAGACCCTCGCGGTCATCGCCTACAAGCAGCCGATCAGCCGCGGCGCGATCGCCTCCATCCGCGCGGTGAACGTCGACTCGGTGGTGCGGACGCTGCTCGGGCGCGGGCTCATCACCGAGCTCTTCACCGACAGCGAGACCGGCGCCATCAACTACGGCACGACCGATCTGCTGCTGACCCAGCTCGGCATCAACTCGATCGACGAGCTGCCCAAGATCTCCCCGCTGCTGGCGGACGGAGCGGAAGGATTCGACGATGTCCGCTGAGGACGCCCCGCAGGGCGAGCGCCTGCAGAAGGTCATGGCGGCGGCGGGTGTCGCCTCCCGCCGCGTCTCGGAGCAGCTGATCGTGGAGGGGCGCGTCACCGTCAACGGTCAGGTCGTCACCGAGCTCGGCCGCCGCGTCGACCCGGCGACCGACCGGGTCGCCGTCGACGGCACCGCCGTGCAGCTCGACACCAGCCGGCGCTACATCATGCTCAACAAGCCGGTCGGCGTCGTGAGCTCGATGCGCGACGAGCAGGGCAGGCCCGACCTCTCGCGCTTCACCGCCGACTACCCCGAGCGGCTCTTCAACGTCGGGAGGCTGGACGCCGAGACCTCCGGGCTGCTCATCCTCACCAACGACGGGGAGCTCGCGCACGTGCTCGCGCATCCCAGCTTCGGCGTCACCAAGACCTACATCGCGCGGGTGCGCGGCCTGGTCACACCGCAGACGATCGCGCGCCTCACCCGCGGCGTCGAGCTGGAGGACGGCCCGATCGCCGCGGACCGCGCGCGGCTGCTGCAGTCGAGCGGCGGCGGCAAGGACAGCCTCGTCGAGGTGACGCTGCACTCCGGCCGCAACCGGATCGTGCGCCGCATGATGGCGGAGGTCGGGCATCCGGTGATCGAGCTGGTCCGCCGGCAGTTCGGCCCGCTGCACCTCGGCACCCTGAAGGTCGGCGCCATGCGCGACCTGACCAAGGAAGAGCTCGGCAAGCTCCTGACGATCTCCCGCGAGGGCTGAGCGCGCAGGAGGCGGGTGTGCGGCCTGACTAAGGTGGATCCGTGAACGAAACCGCCTCCCGGGTCGCCGGACC
>JAEWDJ010000251.1 GCA_023390155.1 Actinomycetes bacterium
GTCGAGCACGACCCGCTCGCCCGTGGGGATCTCCGCGGCACCGCGCACGACGATCGCCGCGCGCACCACGCCCGCGGCGTCGAACCCGCCATCCGCATCGGGCCCGGCCGCAGCCTCACCCGCGGCCTCGGCCGGCTCCCCGCTCGCGCTGGAGGACCCACCCGCCCGGGAGGCCGCCTCCGTCCACTCCGAGAGACTCGCCACCGCGCGGGACGCCCGCTCGAGCGCCGCCACCGGCAGGGTTCCGTCGTCCAGCGCCGCGAAGAGCGCGTCCCGCACCTCCGTGTAGTCGTCCAGGTCGCTGGCCGCGCCGTGCTTCGGCCCGAGGTCGGACGGGTTGCCGATGCACAGCAGGTCGGCACCGGCGAGGATCGCGCGCACCGCGCCCGGCCCCGCGCCGAACTCGGCGCGGATCGCCGCCATGTCCAGCGCGTCGGTCACGATCGCGCCGGCGAAGCCGCGCTCGCGCAGCATCCCGAGCACGCGCGGGTCGAGGGTCGCCGGGAGGTCGCCGAACGCGTCGACGACCACGTGCGAGGTCATCACCGCGGCCACGCCCGCGTCGATCGCGGCCTGGAAGGGCGGCAGGTGGTCCGCCTCCACCTCCGCCGCGGGGAGGCCGACGTGCGGCAGGCCGAGGTGCGAGTCGACGGCGGTGTCGCCGTGACCGGGGAAGTGCTTGACGCAGGCCGCGACTCCGCCGGCCTGGATGCCCGTCACCATCGCCGCCACGTGCCGCGACACGAGGTCGGTCGTGGCGCCGAAGGCGCGCGTGCCGATGACCGGGTTGCGCGGGTTGGTGTTGACGTCCGCGACGGGGGCGAGCGCGACCGTCGCGCCCGAAGCACGGACTCGGCGGGCCAGCTCGACACCGGCAGCGCGCGTGACCGCGGTGTCGTCGACGCGGCCGAGCTGGGAGGCGCTCGGGAGGGTCGACCCGCGGGCCGCCTCCAGTCGCGTCACCGGGCCGCCCTCCTCGTCGATGCCGAGCAGCACGCCCGCGCGCGCCTCCCGCAGCCGGGCGGAGAGGGCCGGCAGCTGCTCCGGGTCGTCGGGGTCGATGTTCTGCCCGAAGTAGACCGCGCCCGCCAGGCCCTCGTCGAGGGCGTGCAGCAGCCAGTCCGGCGCCGTCCGGCCGAGGAAGCCGGGCCACAGCACGCTCGCCACGAGCGTGCGCAGCGCCGGATCGGTGCTCGCGCTCATCCTGCGTCCCTAGCCCTTCACCGCTCCGGCGACGAGGCCGCTGGAGAGCTTGCGCTGCACGAGCACGAAGAACACCATGACCGGGATGGTGATGAGGGTCGACGCCGCCATCACGTAGCCCCACTCGTTCGTGTGCTCGCCGAAGAACTGCTTGAGGCCGATCGCGACCGTGTAGTTCTCGCTCGCACCGCCGAGCAGCGTCATCGCGAAGATGAACTCGTTCCAGGCGGTGATGAAGGCGAACACGCTCGTGGCGACGAGACCCGGCATCACCAGCGGGAACAGCACCGAGCGGAACATCCGCCACCAGCTGGCTCCGTCGAGGTAGGCGGCCTCCTCCAGCTCCACCGGCACCGCCGCGACGAAGCCGCGCAGCATCCAGATGCCGAAGGGCAGCGACAGGGCGACGTAGACGATGATCAGGCCGAGCAGCTGGTTCAGGAGGCCGAGGTCGCGCACCTGCACGAACAGCGGGATCACCAGCGCCTCCAGCGGCACCATCTGCACCGTGAGGATCATGAAGAGCATGGCGGTGCGGAATTTGAAGTTGAAGCGCGCCACGGCGACCGACGCGAGCAGCGCCAGGATCGCCGAGATCACCACCACAGCGACCGCCACGATCAGCGAGTTGCGGAGGAACACGCCGAAGCCCGCCTGCGTGAGCACGTAGGTGAAGTTGTCGAGCGTGAACTCCTGCGGCACGAGCGACTGCCCGCCGCTCGACGCACGCTTGTCGAAGGCGCTCGACACCATCCAGTAGACGGGGAAGAGCGTGAACACGAGGAGGACGGCGACGGCGATTCCCTTACCGACCTTGCCGCGGACCGTGCGCTTCACAGCTTCTCCTCCTTGAGCATCGTGCGGACGTAGATCACGGTGATCACCAGCAGGACCAGCGTGAGGAGCACCGCGATCGCGGAGCCGAAGCCGTAGCGGTTCTGGCCGAACGACTCCACGTACGACCACACGCCCAGGTTGAGCACCTGGCGGTTCGACCCGGAGCCTCCCGGCATCAGATAGACCTGCGCGAAGACCTTGAAGTCCCAGATCGTCGACAGGATGATCACCACGGCGAAGACCTGCTTGAGCGACGGGACGATGATCGAGAAGAACCGGCGGACCGCACCCGCGCCGTCCATCTCCGCCGCCTCCAGCATCTCCTTCGGCACGCCGAGGAGGCCCGCGAGCACGGTGATCGCGACGAACGGGAAGCCGTGGTGGATGACGTTCAGCAGCACGATCGCGTAGAAGCTGATCGGGTTGGTGAACCAGTTGAAGGACTCGTGCATGAGCCCGACGCTCTTC
>JAEWDJ010000291.1 GCA_023390155.1 Actinomycetes bacterium
TTGATCCGGTCCACCTGAGCCTGCGCGGAGGCGGCGTTCGCCTTCGCCGCCGCGACGTCGTCCCAGCTGGGGTACGTCTCGGCGCGCGCGGGACCTGCCGTGTCCACGGTCGCCAGTCCGCCGACCAGCATCGTGGCCGCCGCCATCCGCGTCAGCACGCCCCTCACGTCAGTACCAGTTCGGATCGTGGCTCATCTCGAACGACCAGGCCGCGCAGGGCGAGCCGTAGGCGCGGTCGATGTAGTCGAGTCCCCAGTTGATCTGCGTGTTCGCGTTGGTCAGCCAATCGGATCCCGCGGTGGACATCTTGCTCGCCGGCCACGCCTGCGGGATCCCGTACGCGCCGGAGGAGGTGTTGTACGCGTCCGCGCGCCAACCCGACTCGTGGTTCCACAGCTTGATGAGGCAGCCCATCTGGTCGCCGCCCCAGCCGTAGGCCGCGAGCCGGCTCGAGGCGTATGCCTGGGCCGCCGCGGGGTCGACGACCATCCCGGGCGGAGGGGCGAATCCGTCGGAGCCTCCGCCGGGGTTCGCGGCGGCCTCGGCTGCGGCTTTGGCGGCCTCGCCCGCCGCGTAGTCCTTCTCGACCGACGCCTCGGTGTTCTTGAGGGTGGCGAGTTGCGCGTAGAGGGTGTCGGCGTGCGCCTTCTGGTCGGCGAGCTGGGCCTCGGCCGCTGCTTCGGCCTCCTGTGCGGCCTGGTACGCCGTCTTGGCGTCGGCGTCGAGCTTCGTCCGCACGGTCTCGGCCGCGGCGGCCTGCGTGCTGAGCGCAGCGGCGACGTTCTTCTGCTGGTCCGCCTCGGCGAGGAGCGCGGTGGAGCGCTGGGTCAGCTTGGACATCGCGCCCAGCTCGTAGAGCAGCGACTCCTGGTGCGTCGTGCTGCCGCTCAGGAAGAGCTGGAGGCTGACGTCCGTTCCCCCGGCGCGCGCCAGCTGCGAGGCGAGCGTGCCGCTCTGCTTGCGCAGGGTCGCCGCCTGGGCGCTCGCGGCGGCGGCCTGCTGCGAGAGGTCGTCCGCCTTGCGGGTCGCGGCCTGGAGGGCCGCCTCCGCGGCGCCGTACTCGCCGGCGCGCTTGACCGCGAGGTCGCCCGCGGCGTTCGCCGCCGTCTGGAGGCTCGCGAGGAGCGTGTTGATGCGGTCCACCTCGGCCTGGGCGTTCGCGGCGTTCGCCTTGGCCGCCTGCACGTCGTCCCACGAGGGGTAGGAGCTGTCCGCCACGGCGGGTGCCGCGCCTCCCGCCACGACCAGCGCGCCGATCAGCGCCGCCGTCACCGCAGGGGCCGTCCACGACCGTCTCACGTGCCTACCTCGCCTTCCATCCCCGCCGACCAGGCTAAGCGCACCCGGTCATCCAGCGAAGAAAGGCGCCGCGCCTGTCGCTTCTTCGATCATCCGGTCGACGACGGCCGGATCGGTCGTGTTCTCCCCCAGCCGGTTCGGCTTGCCCGCGCCGTGGTAGTCGCTGGAGCCGGTCAATGCCAGGCCGTACCGGGCCGCGAGCTCGCGCAGCCGCGCCTTGCCGTCCTCGGTGTTCTCCCGGTGGTCGACCTCGAAGCCGAACAGCCCGGCGTCGACCAGGCGGCGCAGGCGGTCCTCCGGGATCACCCGGCTGCGGCCTCCGGTCGCGGGATGCGCCAGCACGGGGATGCCGCCGGCCTCCCGGATCAGCCGCACGCCGGTCAGCGGGTCGGGCGCGTAGTGCGGCTGGAAGTAGCCGCTGCGCCAGTGCAGGATGCCGGCGAAGGCGGCGCTGCGGTCCTCGGCGAGGCCGCGCGCGACGAGCGCGTCGGCGATGTGCGGGCGGCCGACGGTCGCCCCCTCCGTGGCCTGCGCCATGACGTCGGCCCAGGTGATGTCGTAGTCCTCGGCGATGCGGCGGACCATGTCCTCCGCGCGGCGCATCCGCCCGTCGCGGATGCGCTGCGTCTCGGCGACGAGCGCGGCGTTCGCGGGGTCGAAGAGGTAGCCAAGCATGTGCACGCTCGCGAACTCGATCCGCGTGCTCAGCTCCATGCCCGGGATGACGGTGACGCCGACCTCGGCGCCCGCCCCGGCCGCCTCCGCCCACCCGGCGGTCGAATCGTGGTCGGTGAGCGCGACCGTTCCCAGGCCGGCCGCGGCGGCGGCGCGCACGAGCTCCGCGGGGGTCTCCGTCCCGTCCGACACGCTCGAGTGCGTGTGGAGGTCGACGGGACCGCGGAACCGTCGCTCATCAGCCATGCACCCCATCCTAGGAGTGGGAGAATGGTCGTCATGTCGTCCCAGCCCTCCCCCTCGCCCACCGCCGCACCCGCCGAGCAGCCCGCCGAGACCGCGGAGACGCCGCGTGCCACCGCGAACCGTTCCACCACGCCCGGCTCCGACGCGTTCAAGGAGTACATCGGCAGTGGCTGGGCAGAGCGCCCAGAGGTGCTGCCCGGCGCGCGGGAGCAGGCGGCGCACGCCGCACGACGGCGCGAGCGCGTCTCCGAGCTGTTCCGGGGCCAGCGTGTGATCATCCCGGCCGGGCGGCTCAAGCAGCGCTCGAACGACACCGACTACGCGTTCCGCGCGCACTCCGCCTTCACGCACCTCACCGGGTGGGGCTCCGACGCGGAGCCGGGCAGCGTGCTGGTGCTCGAGCCGACCACGACCGGGCACGACGCGACCCTCTACTTCCGCGAGCGCGCCGGCCGCGACTCCGACGAGTTCTACGCCAACCCCGAGATCGGCGAGTTCTGGATCGGCCCGCGCCCCTCCCTCGCCCAGGTCGCCAGCGACCTCGCCCTCCCGACCCGCGGCATCGCCGAGGTGGACGCGGTGCTCGACGCGGTCGACGCCGGCACGGTCGTGCTGCGCGAGGCCGACCCCGAGCTCACGGACCGCGTGGACACCGCGCGCCTCCTGCTGACGCCCGAGGCGGACGCGGATCCGGAGGATCACGGCGAGGACGACCGCCTCGCGCGCGACCTCTCCGAGCTCCGCCTCGTCAAGGACGACTACGAGGTCGCCGAGCTGCGGGCCGCCGTGGCCGCCACGGCGCGCGGCTTCGACGACGTGATCGCCGACCTGCCCCGTATCGTCGAGCACCCGCGGGGAGAGCGCATCGTCGAGGGCGTCTTCAACCAGCGCGCCCGCCTGGACGGCAACACGGTCGGCTACGACACGATCGCCGCGAGCGGCCCGCACGCCTGCATCCTGCACTGGACCCGCAACGACGGCCCGGTGGTGCCCGGCGACCTCATCCTGCTCGACGCCGGCGTCGAGCTCGACAGCCTCTACACCGCCGCCATCACGCGCACGCTGCCCGTCTCCGGCACGTTCTCGGAGACCCAGCGGCTGGTCTACGAGACGGTCAGGGAGGCCGCCGACGCCGCCTTCGCGATCGTCCGCCCCGGAATCCGCTTCCGCGAGATCCACGCCACCGCGATGGGCGTGATCGCCCGCCGCACCGCCGAGTGGGGCCTCCTCCCGGTCTCCGCCGAGCAGGCCCTCGAGCCGGAGAACCAGCAGCACCGCCGCTACATGGTGCACGGCACGAGCCACCACCTCGGCCTCGACGTCCACGACTGCGCCCAGGCGCGTCGCGACCTCTACCTCGACGGCGTGCTCGAGCCGGGCATGACCTTCACGATCGAGCCGGGCCTCTACTTCCAGCCCGACGACCTCACCGTGCCCGAGGAGTTCCGGGGCATCGGCGTGCGCATCGAGGACAACATCCTCGTCACCGCCGACGGCGCCGAGAACCTGTCGCTCGCCATCCCCCGCACGGCGGACGACGTCGAGGCGTGGGTGCGGCGGCTGACCGAGCGGTGAACCGCTAGGCCCGCGGCTGACCGTCCGCCGGCGGCTGCGGCTCCACGGGAGGCTGGACCGCCGGCGGACCGGGCTGCACCGGGGGCTGCCACGCGGCGGGCGGGTCGCTCGGGTGC
>JAEWDJ010000295.1 GCA_023390155.1 Actinomycetes bacterium
CATGCTGCAGGACATCGCGATCCTCACCGGCGGCCAGGTCATCTCCGAGGAGGTCGGCCTCAAGCTCGAGAACGTCACCCTCGACCTGCTCGGCCAGGCCCGCAAGGTCGTCATCACGAAGGACGAGACCACCATCGTCGAGGGCGCCGGCGACCCGGAGCAGATCGCCGGCCGCGTGGCCCAGATCCGCAACGAGATCGACGCCACCGACAGCGACTACGACCGCGAGAAGCTGCAGGAGCGCCTCGCCAAGCTCGCCGGCGGCGTGGCCGTCATCAAGGCGGGCGCGGCCACCGAGGTCGAGCTCAAGGAGCGCAAGCACCGCATCGAGGACGCCGTCCGCAACGCGAAGGCTGCCGTCGAGGAGGGCATCGTCCCCGGTGGTGGCGTCGCTCTCATCCAGGCCGGCAAGAAGGCGTTCGACACGCTCGAGCTGGTCGGTGACGAGGCGACCGGCGCGAACATCGTCAAGGTCGCGATCGAGGCTCCGCTGAAGCAGATCGCCGTCAACGCGGGCCTCGAGGCCGGCGTCGTCGTCGAGAAGGTCCGCAACCTCCCGGTCGGCTCCGGCCTCAACGCCGCGACCGGCGAGTACGTCGACATGCTCGCCGCGGGCATCAACGACCCGGTGAAGGTGACCCGCTCGGCGCTGCAGAACGCCGCGTCGATCGCCGGCCTCTTCCTCACCACCGAGGCCGTCGTCGCCGACAAGCCCGAGAAGAACCCGGCTCCGGTCGGCGACCCGACCGGCGGCATGGACTTCTAAGTCCCACCTCCGACGAGTCTTCTCTCGCCATTCACGAAGAGGGCGTCTCCCCGCACGGGAGGCGCCCTCTTCGGCGTCTGCGGGCGGCGTTTCGATGCGACACCGTTATGCGCCGGAGGCGGTCGCGGCGCTGCCGCTGGCTAGCCTCGAAGAGTGGGATGGACAACGCGCACGACCCGGTGGACGGGCATCGCCTCGGCGGTGCTCGCCGCCCTCACCCTCACCGCCTGCTCGGCCCTCGGCCTCCCCGACCCCGGCGCGACCCCCACGCGGACTCCGACCCCCACGCCCACGACGCAGCCCTTCGCCCTCGATTGCCCCGCGGTCGTGAGCGCTGCGGACCTCACCGCGCTCTTCGGCGCGAAGCCCGCCGTCGTGACCTCCCCGTCCGGGTTCCTCGACGGCGCCGTGGCACGGGGACCGCTCGCCCTCCGTGCGGTGGGCGGCGCCGACTGCCGGTGGGCGCACGGTGCGGACACGCTCACGGTGCGCGTGCTGCCGCACGCCGGGGCGACCTGGGCGCGGCTGGCGGAGCTCTACCCGAACACGGCGACGCCGGGCGCGGACTACGACGGCGGCGTCTCGCTCGGCGGCGACTGCACGCTGACGCCGACGGTGTGGTGCCGCACCAACGTGCTGACCGGCGACGCCTGGCTCGCCGTCGACCTGACGGCGAAGGCCGTGCCCGGGCTCACGGAGGCGGGCTTCCACGATGCGGTCCAGCGGATGCTGCCGCCGGTGACCGCCGCCGTCGCGTCGCGGCCCGCGCCGGCGACCGGGCAGCCGCTCGACTGCAACGCCGACGACCTGCGGCAGCAGCTCCAGACGACGTTCGATCGGCCGGCCGTCACGTCGATGGGGGTCGAGGAGAGCTTCCGGATCGACGCGGCCGTGCTGCTGACGGGCGGGACCACGGTCTGCCAGTTCCAGCCGAACGACGACGGCAGCGGCGGCTACCTCGGGAGCCTGTCCGTGCTCCGCGACGGCGCGGCCACCTACGAGACCTTCCGCTCCGCGGTGCTCCGCGACCACCCGGACGCGCAGGGCACGACGATCACGGTCGGCGGCGACACCGTGCCCGCCCTGGTCTGGAACGGAACGGCCGACGGCATCCCGTTCGGCGCCGCGGAGGCGGTCGTCGGGTCGGCCTGGATCGAGTTCCGCTCGATCGACACGGACGCGGACCGCTCGCTCGCCCTCGTCGAGTGGGCCGCGAACCGGCTCTGAGCCGTGCGCAGCGCCCTACGGCACCAGCGGCTACGGCACCAGCGGCTTGGGCGCCGCCGGCGAACCCGCCAGCGGGAGCGTGACGCGGAAGGTGGCGCCGCCGCCCTCGGTCTCCACGACCTCCACCGTCCCGTTGTGGGCCGCCACGATCGACGAGACGATCGCGAGGCCCAGGCCGCTGCCGCCGGTCTCGCGGGCGCGTGAGGTGTCGGCGCGCCAGAACCGCTGGAAGATCTTCTCGCGGATCTGCGGCGGGATCCCCTCGCCGTGGTCGCGGACCTCCAGCGAGGCGCGCTCGGTGCGGTGGTCGACCTGCACCGCGATCTCGATCGGGCTGTCCTCCGGGGTATAGCGCAGGGCGTTGCCCATCAGGTTGGTGACGACCTGGCGCAGCTTGTTCTCCTCGGCGAGGACGATCGCCGGCTCGGCCGGCTCGGCGGGCGCCGGCTTGGCGAGCACGACCTTCTCCGTCGTGGAGACGGGCAGGGGCTCCGCGCCGCGGCGCGGCCGGCTGCGGCGCAGGCGCGCCAGTGCCGAGCCCGCGAAGGCGATCGGTCCGGTCGCGTTCGAGACCTTGCCCGGCGGCGTGGTCGTCGGCAGCTCGGAGAGCGGCATCGGCACGGTGTCGAGGGTCGGCTCGTCGCTCGTGGCGGACTCCCGGGCGGCGGGCACGGCCGCCGGGGTCAGCACGGTCACGGTGCGGCCCGGGGCGCCGGCCATCGCGTCCATGGCGGCGTCCTGCGCGATGCGCACCAGGTCGACGGCGTGCAGGTCGAGCGGCTTGGTCTCGTCGAGACGGGCGAGCTCGAGGAGGTCCTCCACGAGGATGCCCATCCGGATCGCCTCCTTCTCGATCCGGTCCATCGCCTGGGCGACGTCCTCCGGCGTCTGGAGCGCGCCCATCCGGTACAGCTCGGCGTAGCCGCGCACCGAGACGAGCGGTGTGCGGAGCTCGTGGGAGGCGTCGCCGACGAACCGCCGCATCTGGTCGATGGTGCGCGCACGGTCGCTGAAGGCCCGGTCGATCCGGTTGAGCATCGTGTTGAGGGAGCGGTTCAGCCGGCCGACCTCGGTGTTGGGCGTCGCGCCGCCGAGCCGCTGGCTGAAGTCGCCGTCGGCGATGCGGGCCGCGGTGAGCTCCACCTCCCGCAGCGGCTGGAACGTCGTCGTGACGAGCATCCGGGTGAGCCCGGCGCCGACGATGATGACGATGACGCCGAAGCCCAGGAAGATCGCGAGGAAGCTCGCCATCACGGTGTCGATCTGCGTCGTCGTGGTCGCGACGATCGCCGTGCCGAGGGCGCCCGGCGGGTTCGTCAGCGTGACCGTCTGAGCGAGCGCGCGGTAGGTCGTGTGGCCGTCGGCGCTCTGGAGGGGGTACCCGCCCGCCGGCAGCTTCTTGCCGTCGGCCACGCTCAGCGTCTCGGGCACGGCCGGCCGGTGCGAGGCGGGGATGTTGGTCCAGTTGGTCTTGACCAGGTTGCCCTCGGAGTCGTACAGAGCCGCGAAGTAGTCCGACGGGCTCGCATCGGACGCGATCTTCTCGCTGTCCGAGGACGTGCCGTAGAGGTAGGTGTTGAGGTACGACGCACCCGACGCCGCCGACAGCTGCGCGTCCAACTGATCGAGCAGCACCGGCTTCAGCATCGACATGGTGCCGATGCCCGTCACGAGCAGCCCGAGCGTCAGCATGAGCACGGTGACGCCCGTGATCTTCGTGCGCAGGGAGATCGCGTTCCAGCGATCGAGCAGGCGTGAGTGCATGGCGCCGTCAGTCTACGCAGCGCCGGCTGAGCGCACCCGGTGTGCGAGCGGTGCGCAGCCGGGGAATCACGCCTTGGCGGCCTTGAGCATGTAGCCGAAGCCGCGCTTGGTCTGGATGAGCGGCTCGCTCGAGTGCGCGTCCACCTTGCGGCGCAGGTACGAGATGTACGACTCCACGATGCCGGCGTCGCCGTTGAAGTCGTACTCCCAGACGTGGTCGAGGATCTGCGCCTTGCTGAGCACCCGGTTCGGGTTGAGCATCAGGTAGCGCAGCAGCTTGAACTCGGTGGGGCTCAGCTCGATCGGGGTGTCGCCGACGAAGACCTCGTGGGTGTCCTGGTCCATCGTCAGCTCGCCGGCGCGGATCACCGCGTCCTCGTCGGCCTGCATGGTGCGGCGCAGGATGGCCTTGATGCGGGCCACGATCTCGTCGAGGCTGAACGGCTTGGTGACGTAGTCGTCGCCGCCGACCGTGAGGCCGGTGATCTTGTCCTCGGTGTCGTCCTTGGCGGTGAGGAACAGGATGGGCGCGGTGTAGCCCGCGCCGCGGAGTCGCTTGGTGACGCCGAAGCCGTTCATGTCGGGCAGCATGACGTCGAGGATGATGAGGTCTGGCTCCTCTTCGAGGACCGCGGAGATCGCCTGGGCACCGTTGCCGACCGCCCGCACGGCGAAGCCGGCGAAGCGGAGGCTCGTGGTCAGCAGATCGCGGATGTTCGGCTCGTCGTCGACGATGAGAATGCGGGGTCCTGCGTTCATGGTGCCTAGTATCTGCGCGCCGGCTGTGTCCTGGCTGTGAGCGCCCGGGGCGTGGACCACGAGAGGGGCTGGCGCAGGCCGAGCGATCCGTGGATGCTGTGCAGGAGGAGGCATCATGTCCACACGCACCGTCGTCATCGCCGGGGCCGGGCTCGCGGGCGCCACGACGGCCGTCCAGCTGCGCGAGCGCGGCTTCGAGGGCCGCATCCTGCTGCTCGGCGCGGAGGAGCACCACCCGTACATCCGGCCGCCGCTGTCGAAGGAGTACCTGAAGGGCGAGGGCGACCTCGGCGACGCCTACGTGAAGCCGGGGGAGTGGTATCCCGAGCATGACGTGGAGTTCCTGCCGGGCACGGTGGCCGGGTCGTTCGACCCCGCAGCGCACGAGCTCTTCGTCGCGGGAGGCGGACGCCTCACCTACGACAGCCTCGTGCTGGCCACCGGCGCCACGCCGCGCTCGCTCGAGGTGCCGGGGAGCGGTCGGGGGGATGTGCTCCGCCTGCGGACCATCGAGGACAGCCAGCGGCTGTACGCCGCGCTGGAGGTCGGCTCCCGGCGCGTGGTCGTGGTCGGCTCCGGCTGGATCGGGATGGAGGTCGCCGCCGCCGCGCGCGGCTACGGCAACGACGTGACGGTGGTCGGCCGCCAGGAGGTCCCGCTCGCCGCTGCGATCGGCCCCGAGCTGGGCGGCGTCTTCGAGCAGCTGCACCGCGACAACGGCGTGGACTTCGTCACCGGCGCGGTCGCCGCGGTGGAGGGCGGGGCCGGGCACGCGGTCGTCCTGCGCTCGGGCGAGCGCATCCCCGCCGACCTCGTCGTGGCGGGCGTGGGCGCCGCGCCCGACGTGGTCGTCGCCGAGCGGTCGGGCCTCACGATCGAGAACGGGGTGCTGACCGACAAGGGCATGCGCACCTCCGCCGAGGACGTCTACGCCGTCGGCGACCTCGCGAACCCGTACCTCCCGGCGATCGGCCGGCACCTGCGCAGCGAGCACTGGGCCAACGCCATCACCGGCGGCACGGTCGCCGCCCGCAGCATCCTGGGCGAGCGCGCGAGCTACGACGACATCCCGTACTTCTACTCGGACCAATACGATCTGGGCATGGAGTTCTCCGGATACGCCCCCCTCCTGGCCGGGGCCCGCGTCGTGTACCGCGGCGACGTCGACGCCCGCGCGTTCATCGCGTTCTGGCTGCGCGGCGATCGCGTGGTCGGCGGCATGAACGTCAACGTGTGGGATGTGCAGGACGACATCCAGCGCCTGATCCGCACCGGCGACCGCCTCGATCCCGCCCGCCTGACGGACGAGAGCGTGGACCTTGCCGCACTCTGAGCCCTACCTGCCCCCGCTCCGCGTCCCCGTCCGCACCATCGGCGCGCGCACCTTCGACTTCTCGCGGCAGGTCGCCGTGATGGCGGTCGTGAACCGCACGCCCGACTCCTTCTTCGACCAGGGCCGCACCTACGCCCTGGAGGCCGCGGTCGACGCCTGCTTCGAGGCCGTCGCCCGCGGCGCCGACTGGGTCGACATCGGCGGCGCCCCGTTCGCGCCGGGCGAGCCGGTCCCGGTGGAGGACGAGATCGAGCGGGTCGTGCCCGTGGTGGCGACGCTGCGGGAGGGCTCGGATGTCGTCATCTCCGTCGACACGTTCCACTCCCGTGTCGCGCGGCGCTCCATCGACGCCGGCGCGACCGTCATCAACGACACCACCGGCCTGAGCGACCCGGAGCTCGCGCGCGTGGTGGCCGACAGCGAGGCCACCCTCGTCATCACCCACAGCCTGGCGGAGCCGCGCACCGTCTATCCGCGTCCGCAGTACGGCGACGTCGTGGCGGAGGTCTCCGCCTTCCTCGCCGACCGCGTCGAGCGCGCGCTCGCGGCCGGGGTCCCGGAGGAGCGCATCATCGTCGACCCCGGGCACGACCTGAACAAGAACACCCTCCACTCGCTCGAGCTCACCCGACGGCTGGCCGAGATCGCCGACCTCGGCTATCCGACCCTCGCCGCCGTCTCGAACAAGGACTTCATCGGCGAGACGCTCGACGCGCCGCGCAGCGAGCGGCTGGAGGGATCCCTCGCCGCGGCGGTCGTCTCCATCGTGAACGGCGCCCGCATCATCCGGATGCACGACGTGCACGCCTCCGTCGCGGCCGCACGCATGACGGAGGCGATCCTGGGCCTGCGCGAGCCCGCCTACCTGCGGCACAACATGGGAGACGTGAATGACTGACCCAGCCATCGCGCGCCTGCTGCCCCTGCCGTCGGCGGAGGCGCTGACGGACGCGGAGCTGCTCGCCCTCTACGACCGGCCCGCCCGCTCGCCCTGGGTGCGCGTGAACTTCGTGAGCAGCGTGGACGGCGCCGCCACCGTCGACGGTCTCTCCGGCGCCCTGGGCGGCGACGCCGACCACCGCGTCTTCGACCTCCTGCGCCGGCTGTGCGACGTCGTCGTGGTCGGGGCGGGCACCGTGCGCGCCGAGGGGTACGGGCCGATGCGCGTGGACGAGCCCTCCCAGACCGCGCGGGTGGAGGCCGGCCTCACCCCGCACCCGGTGTTCGCCATCGTCTCGGCCCGGCTCGACCTCGACCCCCAGAGCCCGATCTTCCGCGAGGCTCCCGAGCGCGCCTTGGTGATCACCAGCGCCGCCGCCCCCGCCGACCGCCGCGACGCGCTGGCGGCCGTCGCCGACGTGCTCGTCTGCGGCGAGGCCGGCG
>JAEWDJ010000350.1 GCA_023390155.1 Actinomycetes bacterium
TGATGGCCCGTATGCCGACAACGGAATAGGGGCCTTCGGGTGGCTCCCGGCGGGCTTACGGCACGCGGTAGAGCCACTGGTCGGTGCCGAACTTCTCGGCGACGAGGCGCTCGGCCTCCGCGTACTCCTCGTCCGTCAGGTCGCCCTCGGTGGCGCCGTAGAGGGTCGCGAACGTCTGCTTCATGCGCTCGATGATCTCCGCGCGGCTGAGGCCGGTCTGGCTGCGCAGCGGGTCCACGCGCTTCGCCGCGCTCGTGATGCCCTTGTCGCTGATCTTCTCGCGGCCGATGCGGAGCACCTCCGTCATCTTCTGGCCGTCCATGTCGTAGCTCATGGTCACGTGGTGGAGCACCGCTCCCGAGCCGAGGCGCTTCTGCGCGGCGCCGCCGATCTTGCCGGTCGGGCTCGTGATGTCGTTGAGCGGCTGGTAGACCGCGTCGATGCCGAGCGACTTCAGTGCGACGATCGCCCACTCGTCGAGGAAGGCGTAGCTGTCGGCGAAGCTCATCCCCTGCACGAGGTCGGCAGGGGCGTAGATGGAGTAGGTCACGACGGATCCGGCCTCCATGAACATCGCGCCGCCGCCGGTGATGCGCCGCACGACCTGGATGCCGTACTTCTCGGCGTTCTCCGGGTCCACCTCGTTCTTCACCGACTGGAAGCTGCCGATCACGACCGCGGGCTCGTCCCACTCCCAGATGCGGAGCGTCGGACCACGGCGGCCGTCGCCGACCTCGGTGGTGAGCACCTCGTCGAGCGCCAGGTGCATCAGCGGGGAGACGGCCTTGGCGTGCACGATCTCCCACTGGTAGTCGCGCCAGCTCGTCGCCTTCGCGAGGGCGCGACGGATGGCGACCGCGACGGCGTCGGGCGAGAAGCCGAGCAGGATCGCCCCCTCGGGCAGCGCCTCCTTCACGGCGGCCGCGATGGTCTTCGCGTCCGACTCGGCCGGCAGGCCGTTCACCGCCGCGTCGATCGCCTCCAGCGCAGTGTCGGGCTCGAGGAAGAAGTCGCCCGCGAGCCGGAAGCCGCTGATCAGCCCGTCGGCGACCTCCAGGTCGACCACCACGAGCTTGCCCCCCGGGACCTTGTACTCACCATGCATACCCCCACCCTAGAACCGCCGAGCACACGGATTCTCTGCGCAGCCGGCGCTCAGAACCCGATTTCCTGTGTACTCGGCTGTTCGGAGGCGGGAGCAGGGGGTCAGGTGCGGGCGGGGAGGTGGGCGTCGAGCCAGGCGACGAGGTCGGCGACGACCTCGGCGCGGTTGGTCTCGTTGTAGACCTCGTGGCGAGCGCCGGGGTAGACGATCGTGGTGACGTCGCTCAGGCCGGCGCGGGAGCGGTAGGCGCGCTCGAGCTTGCGGGCGGAGGCCGCGCCGCCCAGCGGGTCGTCGTCGCCGACCTGGATGAGCACCGGCAGATCGTGCGGCAGGTGCCGCGCGGGCCGGCCGAGCAGCCGGGCGGCGTCGAGGAGGCCGAACAGCTTCTGCAGCGGCGTCAGGGTGGTCAGCGGGTCGTCGACGAACTCCTGCACGACCGTCTGGTCGCGGCTCAGCCACTCCGCGCCGGTGGTGCCGAGGTGCGCGTGCCCCTTGTTGAGGTCGCCGCTGTTCATCGACCCGACCATCCGGTAGGCCGTGCCCGACAGGACCATGGCGTCGTACTCGTCGCTGTGCCGGTTCAGGATGATCTGGCCCATCAGCGACCCCCAGGAGTGGCCGAGGAACACCAGCGGCACGTCCGGGTTCTCGGCACGCACGAGGTCGCTGAACTCCCGCAGATCGCGGATGGTCGCGCGCAGCCCGCCGGGGCCGAGCCTCCCAAGCTTCGAGGCGTCGCCCTTCCACTGCTCCATGCCGGTGCGGCCGTGGCCGCGGTGGTCGTCGGCGTAGACCGCGTATCCCTCTTCCGCCAGCCGCTCGGCGAGCGCACGGTAGCGGCCGGCGTGCTCGCCCACACCGTGCGCGAGCTGCACGGCGGCGCGCACGGGCCCGCGGGCCGGATACACGTCGTAGTGGATGCGGATGCCGTCGTCGTCGGTGAAGGTCGCCACGCGCTCATTCTGCTGTACGCGGGCAGCGGACGGGATTTGTTTAGCAAGCCTAAATTGCTAGGCTAAGTATCCATGGCCTCCCGGATCTCCACGCACGACCTCAGCAGCGCGCTGCGGATCGCGGTCGCGCGCCTGTCGCGCCGGCTGCGCGCCGAGAAGGAGGACGACGAGCTCAGCGACACCCAGACGTCGACCCTGGCGTTCCTCGTGCGCGAAGGCTCCGGCACGATCGGCCGCCTCAGCGAGCACGAGCGGGTGAAGCCGCCGTCGATGAACCGCACGGTCAACCACCTGGAGGAGGCCGGCTACGTCGAGCGCACGGCCGACGCCGACGACGGCCGCAAGGTGGTCGTCGTGCCGACCGAGGCCGGCCGGCAGCTGGTCGCCGAGACCCGCCGCCGCCGCGACGCGTGGCTGCACCAGCGCCTCCGCCGCCTCACGCCCGAGCAGCGGGCCGTGCTCGCCGAGGCGGCCGCGATCATGCGCGA
>JAEWDJ010000378.1 GCA_023390155.1 Actinomycetes bacterium
GCGTGAGAGACCGCGTGCCCCCGCACGCGCGAACCGAGGAGACGCCCGTGACCACCACCCCCACCCAGCCCCGGCCGCCGGCCGTCGGCGGACGACCGCACGGCGAACGCCGTGACGACCGGCCGCCCGGGCTGACCAAGCGCGTCCTGGCCAGACGGGAGGCGCGGATCGCGCTGTTCTTCGTGCTGCCGGCGTTCCTCCTGTTCCTCGCGTTCCGCTTCGGGCCGGCCATCGCGGGCGTCGGCCTGAGCTTCTTCGACTACGACATCTCGGGCGAGCTCGACTGGGAGGGCGTGAAGAACTTCGAGCGGATGTTCGCCGACCCGACGTTCTGGCAGGCGCTCGGCGTGACGCTGGCCTACTCGGTCCTCGCCGTGCCGATCTCTCTGGCGCTGTCGGTGGCGATGGCGCTCGGGGTGCGGCGCGCGTTCCGGGGCTCGCGGTTCTTCCGGTCGGTGTTCTTCCTCCCGGTGATCACCTCGCTGGTGCTCGCCGGGGCGATCTTCAAATGGATCTTCTCGACCGACGGCCCCTGGTCGGCGATCATGGCGCCGCTCGGGCTCGGCGGCTCCTGGCTCAACTCGACCGTGCTGGTCATCCCCGCGCTCGTGGTCGTCGGCGTGTGGTCGCGTTTCGGCTACGGGATGCTGATCGTCATCGCGGCGCTGCAGGACGTGCCCCGCGAGCACGAGGAGGCCGCGCTGATGGACGGCGCCGGGGCCTGGAAGCGGTTCCGGTACATCGTGCTGCCGCACCTGAAGCCGACCCTGTTCTTCCTCGCGGTGATCGAGACGACGGCGTCGTTCCAGGTCTTCGACCTCGTCTACGTGATGACCCAGGGCGGGCCGGCGCACGCCAGCTACTCGCTCGTCTACATGCTCTACGACCAGGGCTTCAAGTACACCGACTACGGGTACGCCGCCGCCATCGGCGTCGCGCTCTTCGTCATGACACTCGTCGTCGCGCTCATCCAGCGCCGCGTCATCGGGAGGCAGAAGTGACCACCGCGACCCCGCGCGCCGCGCGCATCCCGCGCACCCGCTCCTTCCGCGCCCTCGAACCCACCAGGGGCGGGCTCGTCGTCCGCTACATCTGGCTGTCGATCGCGGCGGTGCTGTGCTTCTTCCCGTTCTACGCGATGGTGGTGCTCAGCCTGAAGCCGGGGCTCGCGGTGCAGTTCCCGCAGAGCCTGCTGCCGTGGAACCTGTCGACCGCCTCCTACGAGCAGGTGCTCGGCGGGCAGAACGTGCTCGTGTGGCTCGGCAACACCCTGATCTACGCGATCGTCAGCGTGGTCGCCGTGCTCCTGCTGTCGGCGATGGCCGGCTACGCCTTCGCCAAGAAGCGCTTCCGCGGCAAGGAGACGATGTTCTGGTCGTTCCTCGCCATGGTGATGGTGCCCTTCCACGTGACGCTCATCCCGACCTTCATCGTGCTGGCGAAGCTCGGCGGGGTGGACACCTACTGGGGTCTCATCCTGCCGACGCTGGCGAACGCGCAGGCGGTGTTCCTGATGCGCCAGTTCATCCAGGGCCTGCCGGACGACCTGTTCGAGGCGGCCAGGATCGACGGCGCGGGGGAGTTCCGCATCTTCCTGACGATCGTGCTGCCGCTGTGCAAGCCGGTGCTGGCCACCCTCGGGATCTTCATCTTCCTGTGGCACTGGAACGACTTCCTCTGGCCGTTGATCATGGCCAAGAGCTCCGACATGTGGACGCTGACCGTCGGCATCGCGTCGCTGCAGCAGCAGAACGTCCCGCTCAGCGTGATGCTCGCCGGCTCGGTCGTCGCGCTCGTCCCCATCTTCTTCGCCTACTCCGTGGCCCAGCGCTACGTGCAGGAGGGCGTCACGTCCGCGGGGATCAAGGGCTGACGCCCGCCCCACGATGCGAAAGGCAAGACATGTTCTGCAGTGAGAAGGAGCTCGAGGACGCCCTGGCGACGCCGAGCGCGGCCCTCGTGGCCGACCTGGCCGAGTCGAGCGGCGACCTCGTCGTCCTGGGCGCGGGCGGCAAGATGGGCCCGAGCCTGTCGGTGCTCGCGCGCCGGGCGCTCGACGAGGCCGGTCGCGGGGGAGACGCCGTCTACGCCGTCTCGCGGTTCTCGAGCGAGGAGGCCCGGCGCAGCCTGGAGGCCGAGCGGGTGGAGGTCGTGCCGTTCGACCTGCTGTCGGACCGCGACCTCGCGGAGTTGCCGGACGCGCCGAACGTGGTGTTCATGGTCGGCGCGAAGTTCGGCGCCGCCACCAACGCCTCCTGGGCGTGGGAGGTCAACGCCGCCCTGCCCGACCGGGTCGCCCGGCGCTACCGCGACAGCGCGATCACGGCGATGTCGACCGGCAACGTCTATCCGTTCGTGGCGCCCGCGACCGGAGGCTCGATCGAGTCGGACGCCCCGGGCCCCGTCGGCGAGTACGCGATGTCGTGCCTCGGCCGCGAGCGGGTCTTCGAGTTCGGCGCGGTCACCCGGGGCACCCGGGTGTCGATCGTGCGCCTCAACTACGCGGTGGACCTGCGCTACGGCGTGCTCGCGGACATCGGCTCGACCGTGCTGGCGGGCGCCCCCGTCGACCTCACGACCGGCGCCGTCAACGTGGTGTGGCAGGGCTACGCGAACGAGGTCGTACTGCGCTCGCTCGGCCACGCGAGCGACGCCGTCTTCACCGTCAACCTGACCGGCCCGGAGCTCTTGAGCGTGCGCGGGATCGCGGAACGGTTCGGCGCCCTGCTCGACCGCGAGGTGGCGTTCGCGGGGGAGCCGGCGCCCACGGCGCTGCTCAACAATGCGGGCCGCTGCTTCGAGCTGTTCGGTTACCCGAGCGTGCCCGCCGGGACGCTGGTCGAGTGGCAGGCCGACTGGCTGGAGCGCGGTCTCCCGACCTCCGGCAAGCCGACCAAGTGGGCCGTCCGGGACGGGCGCTTCTGATGGGGGCGGGCATCCTCGCCGAGGGCGTCGTCGTCCCGGCGCACCCGCTCGCGCTCACGGCCGAGCGCCGGCTGGACGAGCGGCGCCAGCGGGCGCTGACCCGCTACTACCTGGCGGCCGGCGCGGGCGGCATCGCCGTCGCCGTGCACACGACGCAGTTCGAGATCCACGAGCCCGAGCGCGGCCTGCTGGAGCCGGTGCTCGCCCTCACGGCGGACGTGCTGGACTGCGAGGCGGACCGTGAGCTCGCCCGCATCGCCGGCGTCGTCGGCCCGACCGCCCAGGCCGTGGCGGAGGCGGAGCTGGCAGCCGGCCTCGGCTACGACGCGGTGCTCCTGAGCCCCCGGCTGGCCGGCGCGTCGGAGGACGACCTGATCGAGCGTGCCAGGGCCGTCGGCGAGGTGCTCCCCGTGATCGGCTTCTACCTGCAGGAGGCGATCGGCGGTCCCGTGCTGTCGCGCGCGTTCTGGCGGCGGTTCGCCGACCTCCCGTCGGTGGTCGCCGTCAAGGCGGCCCCGTTCGACCGGTACCGCACGATCGAGCTGGTGCGCGGGGTCGGGGAGTCCGACCGCGCCGACGAGGTGGCCCTCTACACCGGCAACGACGACGCGATCGTGGCCGACCTGACCGCCGTCCACCGGGTTCCGGCGGCCGGAGGGACGCGCGAGCTGCGCTTCCGCGGCGGACTGCTCGGCCAGTGGGCGGTCGGCACCC
>JAEWDJ010000186.1 GCA_023390155.1 Actinomycetes bacterium
TACACCTCGTTAACGGGAGTTGTCCCCGGTCTTGTACACAGGACGACACGCCCGGAAACAGCCTTTCATCACAGTCAGGGAAGAAGTTTTTACACACACCCTGGGGAAACATAAAAAGCCGATCAGAGCCGATTTAGTGACAGAAATATCTTCCCTGTCCACAGCTTTGCTCACACCTTCTGCACAAGCAGGGCGGCGTTTCGCGCAGATTCTCCACACCGTTATCCACAGGCCGAGTTGTGGCCTGCGCCGCGGGTTCGTAGGGTGAAGCGACGTCGACGGGACGCCCGCCCGTCCCACCGGAGATGTCGGTGGTCGGCAGGACGATCGGAACGGTCCGGCCGGAGCATCCCGAACCCTGTGCCGGAGGCCCGGAGTCGGCGCGCCTGCGCTCCGCGCGGCGTCAGGTGGGGAAGCTGAGACCGAGGCCACGCACGCGTGGACTGCGGTGCAGAGTGAGGAGAGAACGTGTCGATCGCCCATATCGGCCTCGCCGACGGCGGCGCCCCCGCGAGCGAGCCGCGCAACGCCGAGCGGACTGCCCCGCACGACCTCCTGGCCGAGCAGAGCGCGCTCGGCGGCATGCTGCTCAGCAAGGACGCGGTCGCCGATGTCGTCGAGGTCGTCCGTGGCACGGACTTCTACATCCCCAAGCACGAGATCATCTACGACGCCATCCTCTCGCTTTACTCCCACGGCGAGCCGACCGACGTCATCACCGTCACCGACGAGCTGACCAAGCTCGGCGAGCTCTCGCGTGCCGGAGGCGCGGAGTACCTCCACACGCTCACCAGCCTCGTGCCCACCGCGGCCAACGCCGGCTACTACGCAAACATCGTCACCGAGAAGGCCCTGCTGCGCCGCCTCGTCGAGGCCGGCACGCGCATCACGCAGATGGGCTACAAGGCCGAGGGCGAGGTCCTCGACCTCGTCAACAACGCCCAGGCCGAGATCTACTCGGTGACCGGCGCACAGGAGGCGGAGGACTACGTCCCCCTCACCGAGGCCGTCACCGTCGCCATCGACGAGATCGAGGCGGCGAAGCACAAGGACGGCTCCATGACGGGCGTGCCGACCGGCTTCAGCGAGCTCGACGAGCTGACGAACGGCCTCCACCCGGGCCAGATGGTCATCGTCGCCGCGCGACCCGCGCTCGGCAAGTCGACCCTCGCGCTCGACTTCGCGCGTGCGGCGGCCATCAAGCACGACATGCCGACCATCTTCTTCTCCCTCGAGATGGGGCGCAGCGAGATCGCGATGCGCCTCCTCTCCGCCGAGGCGACCGTGCCTCTCCAGCACATGCGCAAGGGAACCGTCGACAACCGCGACTGGACGACCATCGCCGCGACCCGCGGCCGCATCAACGACGCCCCCCTCTACATCGACGACAGCCCCAACATGACCCTCGTCGAGATCCGCGCGAAGTGCCGCCGCCTCAAGCAGCGTGTCGGCCTCAAGATGGTCGTCATCGACTACCTCCAGCTCATGACGAGCGGCAAGCGGGTCGAGAGCCGCCAGCAGGAGGTCAGCGAGTTCTCGCGAGCGCTGAAGCTGCTCGCCAAGGAGCTCCAGGTCCCCGTCATCGCCCTCTCCCAGCTGAACCGAGGCCCGGAGCAGCGCGCCGACAAGCTCCCCGCCCTGAGCGACCTCCGCGAGTCCGGCTCGATCGAGCAGGACGCCGACATGGTCATCCTCCTCCACCGCGAATCCGCCTACGAGAAGGACAACCCCCGCGCCGGCGAGGCTGACCTCATCGTCGCCAAGCACCGCAACGGCCCCACCAAGACCGTGACGGTCGCCTTCCAGGGCATGTACTCCCGCTTCGCGGACATGGCGCCGATCTGATCGGACGCGCGCTGTGACAGGAGGACCAGAGCGACGCCTCTGACCCCGGCTGTGCCTGATCCGTCCGGTCAGTCGCCCATTCCCGGCCTGCTGCTCGCGGTCCGCGCGCAATAGCCTGACTGGCATGGATGTGGTGTTCCTCGTGCTGCCGGCGGTCAATCTGCTGGATCTGTCCGGTCCGGCGCAGGTCTTCGCCGCCGCGACGGCGCTCGGGGCCGACTACCGTCTGCGCTGGACAGGAGAGTCGGAGACGACCGACAGTGCGCAGGGCTTGGCGCTGGCCGAGCTCGTGCCGCTGTCGACCGTCGCCCCGGGTGAAGACTCGGTGGTGATCGTCCCCGGTCCTGACCTGGCCGTCGTCGCCCGCAGTGCAGGCCGCGACGAGCTGGTGGCGCCGGGAGTCCTCGAGTGGACGCGGAGCGCGAGCGCGAACGGTGCCCGGGTGGCCTCGGTCTGCACGGGTGCGGTGGTGCTGGGCGACGCCGGATTGCTGGACGGTCGCCGATGCACGACGCACTGGAGCGCGATCGAGGCCATGCGCGAGCGCTACCCCGCCGCCCAGGTCCTCGACGACGTCCTGTTCGTGCACGACGGCCCGGTGAGCACCAGCGCCGGGATCGCGTCGGGGATCGACCTCGCGCTCTCCCTCGTGGAGGTCGACCACGGTCCGGCGTTCGCCGCGACCATCGCCCGTGAGCTCGTGGTCTACGCGCGCCGCAACGGATCCTCGTCACCGCTGAGCCCGTTCCTGGCCCACCGCGACCACCTCGACCCGGTCGTGCACGCGGTGCAGGACACCCTCGCCGCCGACCTGGCGGGCTCGCACCCGCTCGCTGAGCTCGCCGACCGGGCGCATCTCTCGCCCCGCGGTCTCAGCCGGGCCTTCGTGGCGGCGACCGGGCTCACTCCGGCGCAGTATCAGACCACGCTCCGGCTCGGGCACGCGCGGACGCTCCTCCGCGGCTCCGCCCTCTCCGTCGAGGAGATCGCGCGCGCCTGCGGATATGCCGATCCGCGGCACTTCCGGAGGATGTTCGGCGCGCAAGAGGGCGTGTCGCCCTCGGCCTATCGGATGACGACGGCCGCCTGAGCGCGTCCACCCCACTCCGCACTTCCCCATTTCGTCCCTCACCCCTTCGGGAGCTCAACCATGCCCAAAATCGCCTCCACACTGCTGACCACCGCCCTCGGCGTCCTGCTCGGCGCGGCCACGCTTGCCGGAATCCTCGCCGGCGGATTCGCCGTGACGATGGCGCGCGACTTCTCGGCCCCCGCCGGAGCAGCGGGTGGGGCGGCGCAACCACCCGTGGCCGAAGCGGCGCCCGGCGACCGCATCCCGGTCGCCGTCCTCCTCGGCGCGAACGGATCGGTGGCGACGGACGCGCTCGGACCGTACGAGGTGCTCGCGCGGTCGTCGCGGTTCCAGGTCTACACCGTCTCGGTGCGGCGGGAGCCGGTGGCGCTGTCCGGCGGGTTGGCCGTGCTGCCGGACTACTCGGTCGCCGACGTCCTCTCCGGTGCCGCGCCCGAGCCCGCGGTGGTGGTGGTGCCGGCCATGGCGGACCCCGATGCGGCGGCGGAGGCACCGCTGCGCGAACTGATCGAACGGACCGCGGACCGCGGGAACGCCGTCTTCGGGGTGTGCGCGGGAGCGCGCGTGCTCGCGGCGACGGACGTGCTCGACGGCAAGCGCGCGACGTCGTTCTGGTCGGACATCCCTCAACTGCAGGAGACGCATCCCGAGACGACGTGGGACGACGGGATCCGCTGGGTGCAGGACGGCATGGTCCTCACCACGGCCGGCGTGAGTTCGGGCATCGCGGGCGCACTCCATCTCGTGGAGAGCTACGTCGACACCGCCGAGGCCACACGGATCGCGTCGGCGATCGGCTACCCGGCATGGCGGCCGGGGCCGGCGGAGACGATGCCGGTTAACACGGTGGCGCTCTCCGACTACCCCTACCCGCTGGCGGCGACGATGCCGTGGTTCCAGCCGACCTACGGGCTCGCCCTGACGGACGGCGTCCACGAGCTCGACGTCGCCGCGGCGGCGGAGCTCTACGGAGCCGCGGCGTTCATCGCGCACGTCGTGCCGGTCGCCGACGGCGGCAGTATCCGCACCGCGCACGGCCTGCACCTGCTGACGACCCCGCGGGACGAGGCGGGGCAGCTCGACCGGACGATCACCCCCGGCGGACAGGCCCCCGGTGAATCGGCGTTCGAGCCCGTGCTCCGGGACATCGCCTGGACGGCGGGAGAGTCGGTCGCCCGCACCGCCGCGAAGTACATCGAGTATCCCGTCGGCTCCCTCCCGGCAGGCGGGAGCCTGCCGATCAGGCTGGTCATTCTCAGCGCGGGGACGGTGGTGGTGGCCATCGGGGCCGGGATGGTCCCGTGGGCCGTGCGACGGACGCTGCGCCGAGTGCGGGGAGCAGGAACGCGCTGAAGCCGAGCGTCACGCGTGCGCGCTGATCCAGGCGGCGACACCCCGCCCGACGCTGTCGAGCACCGAGAGATGGGTCGCCCCGGGGATGACCGAGGTGGTCAGCAGCCGTCCGGGCGCGGCGTGCGCGAACGCGGTGACCCGCGCCGGCGAGAAGACCTCGTCGCGCGAGCCGATCCACACGCCGACGGGACGACGGAGCTGGCTCAGCACGCTGCGCGCGTCGGTGGCGTTCTGGCCGATCGCCATCGCCGCGGTGTACCGCGGGATCAGGCCGGACCGCACCTGAGCGGGCGTGTAGGCGAAGGCGACGGCCTCGCGGTGGGCGTCGATCAGCCCGTTGCTGAGGGTTGCGGCGATCAGCGGGGCCTGGCAGACCGTGGCGAAGTTCGCCGCGTCGGCGACCGACTCGGTGCCGGAGTGGAGGCCGAAGTCGGGCGCGATGAGCACGTATCCGCTCACGCGCGAGCCGAGGGCCGCCACGCTGTTGAGCACGATGCCCGCACCGGCCGAGTGCCCGCCGACGAACACCGGGAGGCCGGGACGCGCGTGGGCGGCGACGCCGACGGCCGTCGACGCGTCGGAGACCAGTTGGGCGGGGGACGGCGTGTCACCGCGAGGGCCGCCGGATGCGCCGTGACCGCGGATGTCGAACAGGTAGGCCGCGACGCCGTTCGCGGCCAGGGCGCGCCCGAACCCGAGGTAGCCCAGCGTGCTGTTCGCGCCGGACCCGTGGAAGAAGACGAGCGACGCGACCGGATGGGCCGGTGCGAAGGCGTAGTAGGTCAGTCGGGTGCCGTCGCTCGCTCGTGCGATTCCCGATGGGCGCATCCCGTCGTTCGATGCCGTGGAAGAGGTGTCGAGCCCGCTCGCGTCGACCGGTGGGAACGAGCAGGGCGCGACGGCCGCTGCCGCTCCGGCCGCCGTCGCTCCCGCGAGAACCAGGACGGTGACCCCGACCGCCCCGACGAGTCCCTTCACGCCGCGGCGGGGCGGCGTCCACGAGCGCCGCGACGCGGGCAGGGCGGCGAGCACCGTCGCCACCACGCCGAGGGCGGCGGGGAGGAGGGC
>JAEWDJ010000415.1 GCA_023390155.1 Actinomycetes bacterium
GAGCAGCGCCGTGACGAGGAAGAGGGAGCCGGCGAGGTGCAGCAGCTCGGAGGGGAGCTTGACGCGCGTCATGCCCCAGAAGCCCTCTGTGGCGAGCGGGGTCCGGCCGTTCGGCGCCGACGCCGTCGCGCCGCCGCGCTCCTCCGCGTGCCGCATCTTGTCGACCGTGCCGAAGATCCCCGCCTCGTAGCGGGTGCGGGCGGTGTGCGAGACGAACAGCAGCAGCACGACGCCCAGGACGGGAACCAGGGAGAGCACGGCGAGCCGGATCCCGCGCCGGTCGAGGTCGGGCAGGGCGAAGAAGTCGTTCAGCCAGCCCGGCATCGACGGGCAGGAGGCGGTGCCCGCCAGGCACTGCGAGCCGATCAGGTCCAGGCTCACCGAGGCGAGGGCGCACACGTAGAGCAGGGTCAGGCAGAGGGCGAAGACCCGCAGCGACGCCGCTCCCCGGCCGGCGCGCCACTCCCCGGCGACCGTCTGGCGCGGGATGCGGCGCGTCCAGTACGCGGTGTTGCACAGTCCGAACGGCAGGATCAGCAGCCACGCCAGCTGCACGAAGAACTGGCCGATCACCACGAGCGCTCCGCCCCCGTAGCGCGCCATCAGGCCCCAGGAGTAGCCCTCGCGGCGGATGCGGGTGGGCGGGTACGCCGGGTCGGACGGGTCGACGGGATCGACCGTCGGCACGAAGAAACCACCGTTCTCGTCGGCCTGATCGGGCCGCACGTCCCCGGGCGGAACCCCCAGCATCTCCGCGGGCGGCGTGTTCTTGATGCCGTGGATGCGCAGCTCGAGGATGTTCTGGTCCCGCCGGGCGAACAGGCTGCTGAACCAGACCATGACGCCCCTTTCGGGCGCAGACTACTCCGGCGCCCGCGCTCGCGGCCAGGGCCGGCGAGACAGCGGCGACCCACCCGTAGCCGCCGAGGCCGCGGCGGCGTAGTCTCGCTGCTATGAGCACCCCAGCAGAGCCGGCAGGCGAGCCGCGCGAGAACCTCGAGGGAAGCTACACCGAGGTCGACGGCGAAGGCCCCCACGAGCGCACCGTCCACGGTCAGTACACCGAGACCGAGGAGAACCCCGGCCCCGAGCCCGACGTCGAGGGCACCTACACCGACGCCGAAGAGCCCGCGGAGGCGCCGCAGGGCGACTACACGGAGAACGACGAGCCCTGAGCGGGCCTAGCGGCTCGCCTTCTTGAGCTTCTTGCGCGTCTTCTTCACGTTCGGGTCGTTCCAGAACGAGCTGACCGCTCCCACGATCTGCTCGTAGCGTTCGCGGCCCGCCCGCGAGCCGAGCACGTAGGCCGCGGCGATCGCGATCAGAACGAGGAAAGTCTTGAAGCGCATCCGGTCCTCCTGAGTCCGTCTGCGCCGACAGTAGACCGCGTGCCGCGCGGCCGGAACCCCGGGCCGCTCAGGTCGGGCGGTTCGTCGATCGGCGCACGGCCCGCACGGCGGAGTGGATGGGCCCCTGCAGGAAGAGCAGGAACATCCACCAGATCCCGATGTGCGGGAAGACGACGGCCAGCACGAGCACCACGAGCAGCAGGATGTCGGCGAGCCAGCCGCGGGACGCGTCCATCTCCTGGAGGGCGTCCTCCCGCAGGAGCCCGGGCGAGCGCCGCAGCGCCAGCACGATCAGCTGCATCGCGACCGAGGCGAGCAGCATGTTGCCGATGTAGAGCGCGTAGACCTCGCCGTCGCCCGAGTCGCTGCCGGCGAGCACGTTCGTCGTGAACGGCATCAGGACGATCGCGACCAGCCAGAGGAAGTTCAGCCAGATGACGCGCACGTCGTAGCTGACGACCCACTCGAAGATGCGGTGGTGCGTGATCCAGAACCGGGCGATCACCGCGAACGAGATGCCGAAGGCGATGACCTCCCAGAAGTTCGCCGCCAGCCAGGGCCCGATGCCCTCCTTCGCCGCGTCGGCCGCCTGATCGACGAGCGGCAGCACGAGCAGCGTGATGGCGATCGCGACGGTCGCGTCGGAGAAGTTGACGAGCCGGTCGAGGCCGCGCTCCGTCCTCACCGCCGTCATGCCGCCACCGCCGTCATGCGCTCATTCTGGCGCGTCGTCGAGCAGACCGAGCTCCAGGGCGCGCCGCACGGCCGAGGTCCGGTCGGAGGCGCCGAGCTTCTCGTAGGCGCGGCTGAGGTAGGTCTTCACGGTGGCCTCGCCGATGAACAGCTCGGCGCCGATGGCCGCGTTGGTGCGCCCGTCGGCGGCCAGCCGCAGCACCTTCACCTCCTGCGGCGAGAGAGCGGGGACGGCAGGGGCGCCGCCGCGCAACCGGCCGAGCAAGGCGGATGCCGCCGAGGTCGCCAGCACGGTCTCGCCCGCGGCCGCCGCGCGCACCGAGCGGGCGAGCTCGGCCGGCGCGATGTCCTTCAGCAGGTACCCGCCGGCGCCCGCCTCGATCGCGCGCAGGATGTCCTGGTCGGTCTCGTAGGTCGTGAGCACCACGACCCGTGTGCCGGGGTGCGCGGCGACGATGGCGCGGGTGGCGGCGACGCCGTCTCCACCGGGCATCCGGAGGTCCATCAGCACGAGGTCCGGATGCAGGGCCGCGACGAGCTCGACCGCCTCCGGCCCG
>JAEWDJ010000064.1 GCA_023390155.1 Actinomycetes bacterium
CGCGCCCCCGGCGGGGCGCGCGACAGGGGCCTTCAGCGACATGACCACCGCGGTCATCGCCGCCGCGAGGCACGCGGCCAGCATCATGTGGATGCCGACCAGGATCCCCGGAAGGCCGGTGTTCGCCTGGATGAGGCCGACCGCGATCTGGAGCACCTCGACCGCCAGCAGGTACATCGCGTAGCGGTGCACCGGCGTCGTCCGGATCCGGAGGGAGGCGATCACCAGGACGAGCGTCAGGGCGAAGGTGACGTAGGCCGGGATCGCGTGCACGTGCTGCAGGATCTCCGGGTTCAGCCCGTTGCGCGTCGCCTTGGTGTCGCCGGAGTGCGGGCCGGAGCCGGTGGTCAGGATGCCGACGACGATCGTGACGGCGACGACGAAGCTGGTGAGGTGCGCGACACCCGCGAACCAGCCGGCGACGGCGCGCTCGCGCGGGCCGGGCACGGCGTAGAGGCGCAGCAGGAAGGCCGTGCACAGCGCGACCAGGATGGTCGAGATGACGAAGTGGAGGCCCACGACGTAGGGGTTGAGGTTCGTCCACACGCTGATGCCGCCGATGAGCGCCTGGGCCGGGATGCCGAGGCCGGCGAGCAGGGTCAGCCAGAACAGCTCCGGCCGCGACCTGCGCAGCTTGAGCACCATCAGGAAGGCGACGATCGCGATGAGGCCGAGCACCACGCCCAGGAGCCGGTTGCCGAACTCGATGAAGCCGTGGATGCCCATCTCGGGGGTGTTGACCAGCGAGTCGTCCGTGCACTTCGGCCAGGTCGGGCAGCCCAGCCCGCTGGAGGTGAGCCGCACGAGGCCGCCGGTGCCGACCAGCACGATCTGCCCGACGAGGTAGACCCACCCGATCACCTTCAGCCGCGTGTCGACGTGGTCGGGCAGCCAGGCGATGATGCGCTTCATGTCTTCCTAGGGGCTTTCTCAGTGTGGATCGGATACTCGGCCAACGCGCAGGGCGCGTCTCTACTTTTACCGGCCCGCACCTGTAGAATCGATGGGTTCGAGAACGCGCGCGTCTGCGCGTTGCCCGTACCGCGCACCCGCCGAGAACGGCGGCCTCACGCGGGGCGGTCGGGGCGCAGTCGCCCATCGTCCTCGATCAGTTTAGGTTCGCACACCAGCCACCCGCACAATCAGGACGCCCGAACGGCCGGCGCACGCCGTCTGTTCGAGAGGAATGAGCCGGACTGATATCCGGTTACGAGTGGAAGGAAAGAGGTAGACATGTCAGACATCCTGATCGACCGGCCAGAACTCAACAGCCTCGGGCAGTACGAGTTCGGCTGGGCCGACTCCGACGCGGCGGGCGCCTCCGCGCGTCGCGGGCTCTCTCCGGAGGTGGTCAAAGACATCTCCGCGTTGAAGAACGAGCCGGACTGGATGCTCCAGCGGCGCCTCAAGGCCCTTCAGCTGTTCGAGCGCAAGCCGATGCCGACCTGGGGCGCCGACCTGTCGGACATCGACTTCGACAACATCAAGTACTTCGTCCGCTCCACCGAGAAGCAGGCCCAGAGCTGGGAGGACCTGCCGGAGGACATCCGCAACACGTACGAGAAGCTGGGCATCCCGGAGGCGGAGCGCCAGCGCCTCGTCGCCGGCGTCGCCGCCCAGTACGAGTCCGAGGTCGTCTACCACCAGATCCGCGAGGACCTGGAGGAGCAGGGCGTCATCTTCCTCGACACCGACACCGCGCTGCGCGAGCACCCGGAGATCTTCGAAGAGTACTTCGGCACGGTCATCCCGGCCGGCGACAACAAGTTCGCGGCGCTGAACACCGCGGTGTGGTCGGGCGGCTCCTTCGTGTACGTGCCCAAGGGCGTCCACGTCGAGATCCCGCTGCAGGCCTACTTCCGCATCAACACGGAGAACATGGGCCAGTTCGAGCGCACGCTGATCATCGCCGACGAGGGCAGCTACGTCCACTACATCGAGGGCTGTACCGCGCCGATCTACAAGTCGGACTCCCTCCACTCCGCGGTCGTCGAGATCATCGTCAAGAAGAACGCCCGCGTGCGCTACACGCCGATCCAGAACTGGTCGAACAACGTCTACAACCTGGTCACCAAGCGGGCGACCGCGGCCGCGGGCGCGACGATGGAGTGGATCGACGGCAACATCGGCTCCAAGGTGACGATGAAGTACCCGTCGATCTACCTGATGGGCGAGCACGCCAAGGGCGAGACCCTGTCCGTCGCGTTCGCTGGCCCCGGCCAGCACCAGGACGCCGGCGCCAAGATGATCCACATGGCGCCGTACACGCAGTCGTCGATCGTCTCCAAGTCGATCGCGCGCGGCGGCGGTCGGGCCGGCTACCGCGGCGAGGTCCGCGTCGACGCGAACGCGCACCACGCGGCGAACACCGTGCGCTGCGACGCGCTGCTGGTCGACACCATCTCGCGCTCCGACACCTACCCGGCGATCGACATCCGCGTCGACGACGTGCAGCTCGGCCACGAGGCGACCGTCTCGCGCGTGAGCGAGGAGCAGCTGTTCTACCTGATGTCCCGGGGCATGCCGGAGGACGAGGCCATGGCCATGATCGTCCGCGGCTTCATCGAGCCGATCGCTCGCGAGCTCCCGATGGAATACGCACTCGAACTCAACAAGCTCATCGAGATGGGCATGGAAGGCTCTGTCGGCTGAAATGACGTCCAGCACCCCCACGATCGACCAGACGGCCGTCGCTCCCTCCCACATGCGCGCGCCCGTCCCCGTCCAGACCCGTTCCGAGCGCTTCACCTCCACCGACGTCGCCGACTTCCCGGCGGTCACCGGCCGCGAGGTCATGTGGAAGTACACGCCGGTCGCGAAGCTGGCCGAGCTCCTCACCGGTGAGCTCGACGGCTCCGCCTACGAGATCGACGTCGTCGACGCCCCCGGCGTCAGCACCTCCTGGATCGGCCGCGACGACGCCCGCATCGGCACCGCCGGCCTCCCGGAGGACCGCGTCTCCGCCAACGCGTGGACCGGCTTCGAGCAGGCCCTGCTCGTCTCCTTCACGGGCGACGACGAGAAGGAGGCCACGGTCACGCGCTCGGCTCTCGGCGGCGGTGCCCGCGCGGCGCACACCGTCGTCGAAATCGCCGCCGGCGCGCGCGGCACGCTCATCCTCCAGAACTCCGGTTCCGCCCACCTGGCGGAGAACGTGGAGTTCCTCGTCGGCGCCGGTGCGGACGTGACCGTGGTCACGGTCCAGGAGTGGGACGACGACGCGATCCACGTCGCCGCCCACTTCGCGGAGCTGGCCGAGGGCGCGCGCCTCAAGCACGTCGCCGTCACCCTCGGCGGCGCCGTCGTGCGCCTGAACCCGTCGGCGCACCTCGCCGGGGCCCGCTCGGACGCCGAACTGCTCGGCGCCTACTTCGCCGACGCGAGCCAGCACCTCGAGCAGCAGGTCTACGTCCACCACGACGGCGCCGAGACCCGCAGCCGCGTGACCTACAAGGGCGCGCTGCAGGGCGAGGGCGCGCGGACGGTGTGGATCGGCGATGTCCTCATCGGCCCGAAGGCCGTCGGCACCGACACCTACGAGCAGAACCGCAACCTCGTCCTCACCGACGGCGCCCGCGCCGACTCGGTTCCGAACCTCGAGATCGAGACCGGCGACATCGTCGGCGCCGGCCACGCCAGCGCCACCGGCCGGTTCGACGACGAGCAGCTGTTCTACCTGCAGTCCCGCGGCATCCCGGAGGAGGAGGCGCGCCGCCTCGTCGTCCGCGGCTTCCTCTTCGAGATCGTGCAGCAGATCGGCTCGCCCGCCCTCCAGGAGCGCCTCCAGGCCGCCATCGAGGCGGAGCTGGCGACCTCCGTCGTGGCGGCCGGCTGATGGCCGGCACCCGCGTGCTCGCCGTCGCGGAGCTGGTCGAGAACCAGGCCTCCCGCGTCGTCGTGGACGGCGTCCCCATCGCGGTGGTCAAGGACTCCGCCGGCGACGTCCACGCCATCGGCGACACCTGCACCCACGGCGAGATCTCGCTGTCCGAGGGCTTCGTCGAGGGGGAGACCCTCGAGTGCTGGGCGCACGGCTCCCAGTTCTCGCTGCTCACCGGCAAGCCCCTCAACCTCCCGGCGTACGAGCCCGTCCCCGTCTACGCGGTCGAGCTGATCGACGGCGACGTCTACATCGACCCGAACGTTACGAAAGAGATTTGAACACCATGTCTGTCCTCGAGATCCGCGACCTGCACGTCACCGTCGAAACGGACCAGGGAACCAAGCCCATCCTGAACGGCGTCGACCTCACCATCCGTGAGGGCGAGATCCACGCGATCATGGGCCCCAACGGCTCGGGCAAGTCCACCCTGGCCTACACGATCGCCGGTCACCCCAAGTACACCGTCACCGGCGGGAGCATCACGCTCGACGGCGAGGACGTGCTGGCGATGAGCGTCGACGAGCGCGCCCGGGCCGGCCTCTTCCTCGCCATGCAGTACCCGGTGGAGATCCCGGGTGTCACCAACACCAACTTCCTCCGCACCGCCAAGACCGCCATCGACGGCCAGGCGCCCGCGATCCGCACCTGGGTCAAGGACGTCCGCGAGAGCATGGCGGCCCTCCGCATGGACTCGTCGTTCGCCGAGCGCAACGTCAACGAGGGCTTCTCGGGCGGCGAGAAGAAGCGCAACGAGATCCTCCAGCTCGAGCTGCTGAAGCCGAAGTTCGCGGTGCTCGACGAGACCGACTCGGGCCTCGACGTCGACGCGCTCAAGATCGTGTCGGAGGGTGTCAACCGCGCCAAGGCGAACACCGGCCTCGGCATCCTCCTCATCACGCACTACACGCGCATCCTCCGCTACATCAAGCCGGACTTCGTGCACGTGTTCGTCGCCGGCAAGGTGGCGGAGCAGGGCGGCCCCGAGCTGGCCGAGCGCCTGGAGGAGGAGGGCTACGACCGCTACGTCGACGCCCCCGAGTCCGCCAGCGCGTCCGCCGGCGAGCTGGCCGAGGCGTAGGCTCGTCCCATGGCCGCCACGCTGAGCCCGGCGCTCTTCGACCAGGTCGAGGAGGCGCTGAAGAACGTCATGGATCCCGAGCTCGGGATCAACGTCGTCGACCTGGGCCTGATCTACGACCTCGCCTGGGACGAGGAGAACAACGCCCTCGTCATCTCGATGACGCTCACGAGCGCCGGCTGCCCCCTGACCGACGTGCTCGAGGAGCAGACCGCGGAGTCGCTCGACGGCATCGTCGAGGCGTTCCGCATCAACTGGGTCTGGATGCCGCCGTGGGGGCCGGAGCGGATCACCGACGACGGGCGCGACATGATGCGCGCGCTCGGCTTCGCCATCTGACCCGCACCCCGACACACCACCTCCATCCGTCCCGGACCTCCGCGTCCGGGGCGGATGGCCCATGAAAGAGAAGGATTCATCGTGCTCAGCGTCCAGGGCCTCGAACTGCGCGTCGGCGCCCGCCTCCTGATGGAGGACGTCAGCTTCCGCGTCGCCGACGGCGACAAGATCGGCCTCGTCGGCCGCAACGGCGCGGGCAAGACGACGCTGACCAAGGTGCTCGCGGGCGACCTCCTGCCGACGGCCGGCAAGGTCGACCGCAGCGGCGAGCTCGGCTACCTGCCGCAGGACCCGCGTTCCGGCAACCTCGAGGATCTGGCGCGCACGCGCATCCTGGACGCGCGCGGCCTCGGCTCCATTGTGCTCGGGATGCAGCAGTCGACGCTCGACATGGCGAGCGACGACGCCGCGGTGTCGGCCGCCGCGATGAAGAAGTACGGCCGACTGGAGGAGCAGTTCCACATGCTCGGCGGGTACGCGGCCGAGGCGGAGGCCGCCTCGATCGCGAGCAACCTCAACCTGCCCGACCGCATCCTCGACCAGCCGCTGAAGACCCTCTCGGGCGGTCAGCGCCGGCGCATCGAGCTGGCGCGCATCCTGTTCTCGGACGCCCGCACGATGATCCTGGACGAGCCGACGAACCACCTCGACGCCGATTCGATCGTCTGGCTGCGTGAGTTCCTGAAGAGCTACACCGGCGGGTTCATCGTGATCTCGCACGACGTCGACCTGGTGGGGGAGACGGTCAACCGCGTCTTCTACCTCGACGCCAACCGCCAGGTGATCGACATCTACAACATGGGCTGGAAGAACTACCAGCGCCAGCGCGCGGCGGACGAGGAGCGCCGCAAGAAGGAGCGCGCCAACGCCGAGAAGAAGGCGAGCGCCCTCCAGCTCCAGGCCGCGAAGTTCGGTGCCAAGGCGACGAAGGCGGCCGCCGCGCACCAGATGGTCGCGCGCGCCGAGAAGCTCCTCGCCGGACTCGACGAGGTGCGCCAGGTGGACCGCGTGGCGAAGCTCCGCTTCCCGACGCCGGCCGCCTGCGGGCGCACCCCGCTGCAGGCCTCCGACCTGTCCAAGAGCTACGGATCGCTGGAGATCTTCACCGCCGTCGACCTCGCGATCGACCGCGGCTCGAAGGTCGTCGTGCTCGGTCTGAACGGTGCGGGCAAGACCACCCTGCTGCGGATGCTGGCGGGTGTCGACAAGCCCGACACCGGCCAGATCGAGCCGGGCCACGGCCTCCGTATCGGCTACTACGCGCAGGAGCACGAGACCATCGATGTCGAGCGCTCCGTGCTGCAGAACATGGTGTCGTCCTCGCCCAACCTGACCGAGACCGAGGCGCGCAAGGTGCTCGGCTCGTTCCTCTTCACCGGCGACGACGCCCACAAGCCCGCCGGCGTGCTCTCGGGCGGGGAGAAGACCCGCCTCGCCCTGGCGATGATCGTCGTCTCGGGCGCGAACGTCCTGCTGCTCGACGAGCCGACGAACAACCTCGACCCGGCGAGCCGTGACGAGATCCTCGACGCGCTGGCGCACTACGAGGGCGCGGTCGTCCTGGTCAGCCATGACGAGGGCGCGGTGGAGGCACTGAACCCCGAGCGGGTCCTCATCCTCCCGGACGGCGTCGAGGACCACTGGAACAAGGACTACCTCGAGCTGATCTCGCTGGCGTAGGGCGTCAGCGGGAGGCGTCGAGCAGTTCGTCCTCCACGTCCGCGTCGGTGCGCTTGAGCGCGCGCTTGCGGGCCCGCTCGGCGGCGCGCGCCTGCTCGGCCGGGTCGTGCTCGTTGCGCTTGCGGTACTCGGTGACGAGCGCGTAGCCCAGGCCGAAGAACCCGATGAGGGCGAAGATGATCCACTGGATCATGTAGGACCAGTGCAGGCCCTCGTCTTGGGTGGGCGGCGCGCTCACCGTGGGGGTCGGTGCGGTGGCCGGCGCCGGGCTCTCGGAGTCGAGGAGGCCGTACGCGCCGGTGTAGACGTCGGCGCCGTCGAGCTTCTCCTTGACGACGGAGAGCTGGATGGTGCCCACCTGGTCGCCGGAGGCGGTGCGGCCCGAGATGGCCGGCTCGCTCGCCTTGAGTCGCGCGACCACGGTGACCGTGCCCGACGGGGGAGCGGGCACGTGGTCCGGGTCGTCGGAGTCGTTTCCGGTCGGCACCCAGCCGCGGTCGACGATGAAGAGGGAGCCGTCGGCCGTCCGCAGCGGCGTCAGGACCTCGAAGCCGGGGTTGCCGTTCAGCGGGCGGTTGCGCGCGAGCAGCTGCCGGTCGGGCTCGTAGGTGCCGGTGACGGTGACGCGCGTCCACTCCTGGCTCTTCGAGTAGGCGGAGAGCGTGGGGAGCTCCTCCGTGAGGGGGACCGGTCGCGAGTCGAAGTTCGCCGCGATGAGCGCGTTGGCCGCGGCGGCCTCCTTGCTGCGGGCGAGCTGCCAGTTGGAGAGGAAGCCGCAGGCGATGGCGAACGCGATCGCGAACGCGAGGTAGCCGAGCCAGCCCTTCGAGAAGGCGAACCGCCAGCCGCCGCCCGCGCTCACGCGCTCGTCCGCTCGTCGGCCACGGGCTTCACGGCGACCGGGAACTCCCGCGCCGCCAGGAACTCGCGCAGGAACTCCACGTGCTCCTCGCACGCCAGCCACACCTTGACGCGGTCGGCGGTGTGGATCTTCGGGTTGCGCCATTCGATCCGCCAGGTCGCCGTCTCGCGGCAGCCGGCGCGCGAGCACGTCAGAGGGTCCGGTTCCCCGAGTCCGATCACTTGTCCTCCTGGCCGCGGTCGCCGCTGCCGGGAGGCGGAGGCGTCATGGGAAGGATATTGCCCGGACGCTGTGCTTCTCCTCGACGCGGCTCCACCGAGACGTTGGCGATGACCACCGCGATGTAGGGCAGGAAGATGGCCGCGACGATCGGGACGGCGGCCCACCATCCGGGAACGAGGATCGCGACGAAGAGGCAGACCACGCGGATGCCCATCGCCACCGAGTATTTGATCATCCGGTGGTGGCGCTCCTCGTCGGGCGAGAGGGGGAGATTCGTGAGCGTCGGGCGCGTGGTCTTGGTCTTCATGAGGGTTCCCCTCAAGAGTACGTCCATAGACTGGTACCCGTTCGATTCGAGAGGAAATCACCACATGACCACGCAGCGCACCGTGCTCGTCACCGGCGGAAACCGGGGCATCGGCTACGCGATCGCCGAGGAGTTCATCGCCCAGGGCCACCGCGTCGCCGTCACCGCCCGCTCGGGCGAGGGGCCGGAGGGGGCGCTCACCGTGCGCGCCGACGTCACGGACAGCGCGTCGATCGACGCGGCGTTCGCCGAGATCGAGGAGAAGCTCGGCCCGGTGGAGGTCGTGGTGGCGAACGCCGGGATCACCAAGGACACGCTCCTGATGCGGATGACGGACGAGGAGTTCGACAGCGTCATCGAGACGAACCTGGGCGGCGCGTTCCGTGTCGTCAAGCGCGCCAACAAGGGGATGCTGAAGGCGCGGTTCGGCCGCATCGTCCTGATCTCCAGCGTCGTCGGCCTGCTCGGCGGCGCCGGCCAGGTCAACTACGCGTCGTCGAAGGCCGGACTCGTCGGCATGGCGCGCTCGATCACCCGCGAGCTCGGCGCGCGCGGGATCACCGCCAACGTCGTCGCCCCGGGCTTCATCGAGACCGACATGACGGCCGCGCTGCCCGAGACGCAGCAGGCCGAGTACAAGAAGAGCATCCCGGCCGGCCGCTTCGCCTCCGCCGGCGAGGTCGCGAAGGTCGTCACCTGGATCGCGGGCGACGACGCGGGCTACATCTCCGGCGCGGTCATCCCGGTCGACGGTGGCCTCGGGATGGGGCACTAGCCTCCCGTCGCGCGCGTCACGAACGCAGGAGATCCCGCCGGTCCACCGGCGGATCTCCTCCGTTCGCAGCGTTTCCGCGGCGTGTCGGGGCGGATCTCCTCCGCTGGCCGCGCCCCAGAACGGTCAGCCGCGCAGGCCGAGCAGCGGGAGGACCTGCGCGAGGTCCTGCCGGTCGATCACCAGATCGGCCTCGGCGCGCACCCGCGGCTTGGCGTTGAACGCGATGGAGAGTCCGGCCTCCGCCATCATCAGGAGGTCGTTCGCGCCGTCGCCGATGGCGATCGTCCGGAGGATCGGGACCCCCGCCTCGCCGGCCCACTCGCGCAGTGACTGCGCCTTCGCGGCGGCGTCGACGATCGGCCCTTCGACCTCGCCGGTCAGCACGCCGTCGCGCACGGCGAGCCGGTTGGCCCGCCAGCGGTCGAGGCCGAGCCGTGCGCCCAGCGGGTCGAGCAGCTCGTGGAAGCCTCCCGACACCACGCCGACGAGTCCGCCGGCGGCCTGCACGCCCGCCACGAGCTCGGGGACGCCGTCCGTCACCCGGATGCGCTCACCGACGCGTTCGAACACCTCGACGGGCAGCCCGGCGAGGGCGCGCACCCGCTCGCGCAGGCTCTGCGCGAAGTCGAGCTCGCCGCGCATCGCGCGCTCGGTGATCTCGGCGACCTCGGCGCGCGCACCCGCCTCCTCGGCGAGCAGCTCGATCACCTCGTCGTGGATGAGGGTCGAGTCGGCGTCGAGGACGACGAGGAACCGGGCCTGGGCCGGAGCGGTGGGGACGGGGGACTGCGGTGCTGTGCTCTCGGACGTCATGGAACGACGTGAACTCCCTTGCCGACGACGGTGATACCGGACTCCGTGACGGTGAAGCCGCGAGCGCGGTCCCTGGCCGGGTCCACGCCGATACGCGCGCCCTCGGCCACCACGACGTCCTTGTCCAGGATGGCACGTCCGACGAACGCGTTCGGCTCGATGACGGCGCGCTCGAAGACGACCGAGTCGACCACCTTCGCGCCCGAGTCCACCTTCGCCCACGGGCCGAGCACGCTGCGCTCGAGGTGCGCCCCCGAGATGACCGAGCCGAGGGAGACGATGGAGTCGATCGTCGAGCCGAGCGCGCCACGGCCGTCGCGCACGATCTTCGCCGGCGGCGAGTTGAGCACCTGGCTGAAGATCGGCCACTCGCGGTTGTAGAGGTTGAAGACCGGCAGGGCCGAGATGAGGTCCTGGTGCGCCTCGAAGAACGAGTCGATCGTCCCGACGTCGCGCCAGTAGTAGCGGTCGCGGTCGGTCGAGCCGGGGACGTCGTTCTTGTTGAAGTCGTAGACACCGGCCTCGCCGCGCGCGACGAAGTCCGGGATGATGTCGCCGCCCATGTCGTGGTTCGAGTCGGGGCGGTCGCCGTCGCGCACGACGGCGTCGATGAGGGCGTCCGCGTCGAAGACGTAGTTGCCCATCGAGGCGAGCACCTCGTTCGGCGAGTCGGGCAGGCCCACCGGGTCGCTCGGCTTCTCGCGGAAGGCGGCGATCCGGTCCGGGTGGGCGGCGTCGACCTCGATGACGCCGAACTGGTCGGCCAGCGTGATGGGCTGGCGGATGGCGGCGACGGTGGCCGCCGCGCCGGAGTCGATGTGGGCCTGGATCATCTGCGCGAAGTCCATGCGGTAGACCTGGGGGGCGCCGCCCCCCACCCCC
>JAEWDJ010000166.1 GCA_023390155.1 Actinomycetes bacterium
CCTCCAGGCTGTCGCCGACGGCCGCGTGGACGCGCTTCACGGCCTTCGCGAGGGCGCGGCGCGTCAGCCGGCGCGGGTGCTTGCGCACGGCGTCGGTGAGCGGCGGCTCCGCGGCGAACAGCTGGAGGTCGGCCAGCAGCCGTCGATGCGCCCGCCCCGCGAAATGTCCCACCAGAGCCTCGAGCGCCCGCCGGTGCTCACGCCGGGCCTCGGCGGCGAGCGCCTCGACGCCGTCGATCATCGCGGGGTCGTCGTCGGCGCGCAGGAGGTCGTCGAGCGCGTCGGCCCGCACCTCCAGGTCCCGAACGGCGCCCAGCCGGGAGCCGAGCCCCGTGAGGCGGGCCCGCAGGCGCGTGGCCTCCTCGCGCTCGAAGGCCCGCTTGTAGACGGCGAGCACACTGCGCAGGCGGCGGACGCGGGTGCGGGCCTGGTGCACCGCGTCCTCTCCGCCGGACTCGATCGCGGCCAGCTGCTCGGCGAGCTCGGCCGACACCGCCACGAGGGAGAACATGGCCCCACGCTAGCAACTAGTCTGAGTGGCATGGCAGAACGCACCCCCTGGTCTCTGTCGGGCGCCCTGCGCGGGCTGTTCGCCAAGAAGACCATCGACGAGGACACCTGGGACGACCTGGAGACGGCGCTGATCACCGCCGACTTCGGTCCGGATGTGACCGAGGCGATCGTCGACGACCTCCGCGCGAAGGTGGAGCGGTTCCACACCACCGACCCGGCCGACCTGCAGCGCATGCTGCGGGAGACCCTGGAGGAGCGCCTCTCGAAGCTCGACACGACGCTGAAGCTCAGCGAGCGCCCGGCGATCGTGCTGGTCGTCGGCGTCAACGGCGTCGGCAAGACGACGACCATCGGCAAGTTCGCCAAGTTCCTGCGCACCTACGACCGCTCGGTCGTCGTGGGCGCCGCCGACACGTTCCGCGCCGCCGCGGTCGAGCAGCTCGCGACCTGGGCGGAGCGCGCGGGGGCGGCCATCGTCCGTCCGCAGCAGCAGGGCCAGGACCCGGCGTCGGTGGCCTTCCAGACGGTGGAGAAGGCGAAGAACGACGGCACGGAGATCGTCATCATCGACACGGCCGGGCGCCTCCAGACCAAGGGCGGCCTGATGGACGAGCTCTCCAAGATCAAGCGCGTGGTCGAGAAGCAGGCGCCGATCTCCGAGGTGCTGCTGGTCCTCGACGCGACGACCGGGCAGAACGGACTCGCGCAGGCCGAGGCGTTTCTGGAGCACGCGGGCGTAACCGGGCTGGTGCTGACCAAGCTCGACGGCTCGGCCAAGGGCGGCTTCGTCCTCGCCGTGCAGGAGCGCACCGGCATCCCGATCAAGCTCGTCGGTCAGGGCGAGGGGATCAACGATCTCACCGGCTTCACGCCGCACGTCTTCGCGCAGCAGCTGGTCGGCTAGGGGACGCGCATGGCGATCGAACACGACTTCTTCGGGATCGTCGACGAGACCGTCTCGGGCGGCCTCGCCTGGTCCGACACCGTGGAGCTGGCCGACCAGGCCGTCGAGGTGGAGCTCCTCGCCGACGACGAGACCGCCGTCACGGAATTCGCCCTCGACGCGGCCGCCGCGCTCATCCAGTCGCTGGAGGGGTTCGACGCGCGGGCGCGCGACGCGCTCATCGCCGAGCTCAGCTCCCGGCAGTCGGCGACCACGACCTACGTCGACCAGCAGGTGGACGCGATGGGGGAGAGCCTCATCGACCTCTTGGTGCACAACTCGGGCGACATCGCGATCGACGTGCTCCGCTCCCTCCAGCTGCTCCACGTGGTGATCCAGCCCGACAACGCCGACGAGGACGAGGTTTTCGCCACCTTCGACTACTCCATCAGCCCCGACGAGACGGACGCGATCCTGACCGTCTCGTTCGACGTGCGCGGCGACGTCGTGGCGGTCGACACGCAGGGCTGAGCTCGTGGCGGGCGCACGGCGGACGCCCGGCGACGCCCGGTAGACTTGTCGGATCATGGCTACTTTCGGCACGCTGTCCGACCGTCTTGCGGACACCTTCAAGAACCTGCGCACCAAGGGCAAGCTGTCGCCGTCGGACGTCGACGGCACCGTGCGGGAGATCCGGCGCGCGCTGCTCGACGCCGACGTCGCGCTCGACGTCGTCAAGGAGTTCACCGGCAAGGTGCGTGAGCGCGCCCTCAGCGACGATGTCAACAAGGCGCTGAACCCGGCCCAGCAGGTCGTGCAGATCGTCAACGAGGAGCTCATCGGCATCCTCGGCGGCGAGCAGCGCCGGCTGCAGTTCGCGAAGAAGCCGCCGACGGTCATCATGCTCGCCGGCCTCCAGGGCGCCGGCAAGACGACGCTCGCCGGCAAGCTCGGCAAGTGGCTCGTCAAGGACGGCCACACCCCGCTGCTGGTCGCCGCCGACCTCCAGCGTCCCAACGCCGTCACCCAGCTGCAGATCGTGGGCGAGCAGGCCGGCGTCCCGGTGTACGCCCCCGAGCCCGGCAACGGCGTCGGCAACCCGGTGAAGGTCGCCAAGGACGCGATGAAGTTCGCGGAGACCAAGCAGTACGACACGGTCGTGATCGACACCGCGGGCCGCCTCGGCGTCGACGCCGAGCTGATGAAGCAGGCGGCGGACATCCGCAAGGCCACCGACCCGGACGAGGTCCTCTTCGTCATCGACGCGATGATCGGTCAGGACGCGGTCGCGACCGCGAAGGCGTTCCAGGACGGCGTCGACTTCACCGGCGTCGTGCTCTCCAAGCTCGACGGCGACGCCCGCGGTGGCGCCGCTCTCTCGGTCGCCTCGGTGACCGGCCGCCCGATCATCTTCGCCTCCACCGGCGAGGGCCTGGACGACTTCGAGCCGTTCCACCCCGACCGCATGGCGTCGCGCATCCTCGACCTCGGCGACATCCTCACCCTCATCGAGCAGGCCCAGGAGGCGTTCGACGAGGAGGAGGCGCGCAAGGTCGCCGAGAAGTTCGCCACCGACAGCTTCACGCTCGACGATTTCCTCAAGCAGATGCAGCAGCTGCGCAACATGGGCTCCATCAAGAAGATGATGGGCATGCTCCCGGGCGCCGGGCAGATGAAGCAGCAGCTGGACAACTTCGACGAGCGCGAGATCGTGCGCACCGAGGCGATCATCCAGTCGATGACGAAGGCCGAGCGCACCACGCCGAAGCTGCTCAACGGCTCCCGCCGCCTGCGCATCGCGAAGGGTTCCGGCACGACGGTCACCGAGGTCAACCAGCTGGTCAACCGCTTCGAGCAGGCGGCCAAGATGATGAAGACCGTGGCCAAGGGCGGCGTTCCGAACGTCCCCGGCATGGGCCCGATCCCGGGCGCCGGTTTCGGCGGCCGCAAGCCGCAGGCCAAGAAGAAGAAGGGCTCGCGCTCGGGCAACCCGGCGAAGCGCGCCGCCGAGAACGCGGCGCTCGCCTCGGGTGTCAACCCGAACGCGTCCTCCCAGCCGGCCGGCAGCGGCTTCGGTCTCGGTGGCGGAGCCTCGAAGCAGGGCGGGCCGACCGAGGAGGAGCTGGCGTCGCTGCAGAAGTTCCTGGGGCGCTGAGTCTCAGGGCCCTGTGACGTTCGGGCGCACGCCGACGATCCGGCGTGCTCTGAAGATCAGAGCGCGAGGTTGAGCGGAGTCAGCTTCGACTCGACCTCGCGGGCGACGACCTTCTGACCGGCGGCGTTCGGGTGGATGCCGTCGGCCTGGAGCAGTTCGGCGTGCCCGACCAGCGGGAAGCCGATGTCGATCCAGGTGCCGTCGACGTCGCGCACCGCGTCGCTCACGATGTCGTCGACGCGGGTCATCGTGGCCGGCGGTTGATCGGAGCCCCAGACCCCGGTGATGCCGATGATCGTCGCGTGCGGAAAGCGGTCGCGCAGCTCCCGGAGCATGCCGTCGGCGTTCCGCGTCACCACGGCCGGGTCCTGCTCGCGGTCGTTGCGGGTCGCAGCGAGGAGGATGACCTGGGGGTCGAGCCGGAGCGCCTGATCCACCTGCTGGCGGTAGGTGGTCCCGTTCCAGCCCGCCTTCACGAAGCCGGAGCCGGACACGGCGAGGTCGGTGAGCGTCCAGCCGTGCTCGGCCGCCACGAGCGCGGGCCACGCCTGGGCGGGCGTCACGCCCTTGCCGAACGCGATGGAGTCGCCGATCGCGACCGCGCGCACCTCCTCGGTTCCGTCGGTCCGGTCGCCGGCGGCGGGCGCCGCCCCAGCCGTGTGCGCCGCGGCGACGGGATGCGCCGCCGGTGCGGCGGAACAC
>JAEWDJ010000168.1 GCA_023390155.1 Actinomycetes bacterium
GCTGCGGTTCGTGACTTCAAAGCCCCTGACCTCACAGCCCCTCGGCGATGCGCTTGATCTCGGCCAGGCGGCGCTCCCACGCGCTGCCGATGGCGTCGAGCCGCCGGGCGGTGGCGCTCAGCTCGGCGCCGAGCACGCGGGACCGCACCTCGCGGCCCGCGCGCACCGGCTCCACGAGCCCCACCTCCTGCAGCACGGCCAGGTGCTTCGCAATGGCTTGGCGCGACACCGGCAGCACGGCCTCCAGGGCACCGGCGGAGGACTCGCCCTCCGCGAGCGCGCCGAGGATGCTGCCGTTCTGAGTAGTTGTTCGACGCAGAATCAGGGACAGTCGCCTACGACCGAAACTCCACATGATCGCCGCGCAAACGAAATACGGGCAACGATCAACTGCGCAACTACCGAGTGCAAAGCTCCTCCCTCTCAGAAGGCAAATGGACAACGGCAACCGCCGCATACAGGAGGGCAGCACCACACGCAAATGGGTTCTCCGTGAGACAAGCTCCCGGAGTCATCGCGCCAAGTCCGTTCAAGCCACCAGCGGCCCAGCCGGCGCATTCGGGATCGTCAGCGGCACGGCCGTCGGGACCCGAACCGGAATGCTGCACGTCAATACGCCGGAAGCCACGGTCGCCCAGTTCGCCGGTGTCGGCGCCTCTCTCCTGGTGATCGGGATCCTGGCGATTGCCTCGAGCCGACGTACCAGCCGCTCGATGCCGTCTCGCCGCTCACTGACGGACGACGTGTCCGAGGATTCGTGACCACGGTAGGGTGACGACTGGCCGGCCCGAACGCCGCCCGTCGAACCTGCCGACACGAGGGGAAGCGCGATGACGACCGGACACGTGGCATGAGCACCGTCGACCCGGCGATCGCACGAGCGAAGCGGCAGGCACGCCGCCCGAGCCTCGTGCGCGTGATCGTCCTCCTGGTGCTGCTCCTCGCCGGCGGGGTGCTTCTGGGCTACGGCTGGGGCGGTCTTGCGAGGTTCGACGGCACCGGTGAGCCGCCGACGAACGCGATCATCGGTGTGGTCTGCGGTATGCCCCTCACCATCCTGGCGTCGATCGTCTGGTCCTGGACGGTGATGAAGCGGCCGGACATCGGACTGGCATACGGTGCCGCGGCGGTTCTCCTGGGCGCAGGTGCCGGCGTCATGGCGACGTTCCGCGGCAGCGACGATGACCTCGCGTCGTGGATCGCGTGGGCGCTGATCGCCCTGGGCGCCCTCTTCCTCGTGCTCGGCATCGCCGCCGCAGCCGGCCGTCGACGCCAGAGCACTCGCGACCTCGAGACGGTGCAGAGCGGAACACTCACCTCGGCGATCGTCACGGACAAGGGCTACGACTTCTTCCGGGAGAGCTCTCGCATCCTCACCTCGGTCACCTTCACCTTCACCGACCTGCAGGGCACTCAGCGATGGGTGCAGAAGACCGTCCTGATGGAGCAGTCCGATCCGATCGTCGACGGCCAGGAGACCCGACTCTGGTACGACGCCACGAACCCCGGCGACACCCTGCGGATCGTCGTGGAGGCCGCACGGGACCGCCCGGTCCGCTGAGCAGCACTCGTCCTGGCGCGGGCGAGGCGGCTTGACGAGTGCTGGTCGCTCCAGCTGTGGATCCAGGCGAGCTTTGCGCGGATCCGGTCGTCGAGACTAGTGGCGGGTGACGTTCTCGTTCACCCAGTCGCGCAGCATTCGGAGCGGGCCGGCTGAGCTCACGCCGAGCGGAGTGAGTGAGTACTCCACGTGTGGCGGGACCTCGGGGAACACTTCTCGGTCGACGAGTCCAGCGTCCTCGAGCTTCTTCATCGTCGCGGAGAGGACCTTGGGGCTGATTCCCTGCAGGCCGCGCTTGAGTTCGCCGAACCGAAGCGGGCCGTCTTCGAGGAGGCCGATCGCGAGGGCGGACCACTTGTTGGCGAGGACGTCGAGCATTTCGCGACATGGGCAGGCGGCGGCGTACACGTCGTTGCGGTCACAGGCGTCGGCCGCGAACTGTTCGACGAGGGTCATGACGTGATCATACCGCTCAGTAACTGACGGATACCGTCTCTGATCGGGCTTTTCATGGTTACCGCGAGGTTACTTGGTGCCCTTGCGGGTAACCATGAGCGGCCGTGCATCCTGCTGTCATGACAGAGACGAACGAGGTGAGAGCGGTCGGTCAGATCGCTGCGTTGCCGATCACCAGCTCTCGCAGCCTGGTGGCCACGACGATCCCCTATCCGGTTCCGCGATCCCGCGACCTGGTGGTCGAGGTCGTCGCCGTGTCGGTGAACCCGGTGGATGTGAAGCTGCGGGGCGGGGCGGAGCCCGACGGCGGGGTGCGGGTCCTGGGCTTCGACGCGGCCGGAATCGTCCGTGCAGTGGGCGACGAGGTGACGCTCTTCCAGCCGGGCGACGAGGTGTATTACGCCGGCGCCATCGACAGGCCGGGCAGCAACGCGGCGGTGCAGCTGGTCGATGAGCGCATCGTCGCCCGAAAGCCTGCGACGCTGTCGATGACGGATGCCGCCGCGCTGCCGCTGACCGCGCTGACCGCGTGGGAGAGCCTGTTCGACAAGCTCCGCCTCGATGCCGGCGCCACCGGCACGCTGCTCGTCGTGGGCGGTGCCGGCGGCGTGGGGTCGATGGCGATTCAGCTGGCGCGAGTGCTGGCCCCCGGGGTTCGGGTGATCGCGACCGCGTCCCGTCCGGAGAGCGAAGCGTGGGTGCGCGGGCTCGGCGCCCACGATGTCGTCGACCACCGTGGCGATCTCGCCACCCAGGTGCTGTCCGTCGTCCCGGAGGGGATCGATTGGATTCTGACGACCAACTCGGCCGGGCAGCTGCCGGTCTACGAGACGATCCTGCGTCCGTTCGGGCAGATCGTCGCCATCGACGACCCGGACCATGTCGATGTGGTGGCCCTGAAGGCCAAGGCGTTGAGCTGGCACTGGGAGTTCATGTTCGCCCGGTCGCTGCATGACGCACCGGACATGATCCGTCAGCACGAGATCCTCGCCTCCGTCGCTCGCCTGGTGGACGAGGGCCTTGTGCGGACCACCGCGACCACGGTGCTGCGCCCCATCGATGCCTCCACCCTGCGCGAAGCGCACGCCCTCGTGGAGAGCGGCCGCGTCATCGGCAAGGTCGTCGTCAGCGACGAACCCGCCGCCTGAGACCTCGAATCCCCCATCACCACACCGTCGGCACCCGCCGGCACAGGAAAGGAAAGACGCATGTCCATCACTCTCGCCCAGGCTCAGCGGATCATCGCGGCGGCGGACGCCAAGGCTACCGCGCTCGGCGTCCCGTCGTCCATCACCGTTCTCGACACGGGCGCCCGGATGGTCGCCTCGATCCGGCAGGATGGCGCCCCGCTCATCTCGATCGAGTCGAGCTTCGCGAAGGCTCGCACCTCCGTCTTCTTCGGCGGTGCCGCCTCCGGCGACCTGGCCGGCGCCATTCAGCCCGGCGCGCCGCTCTACACCCTCGCGGACGCGAGCGTCGAGCACCTCGCCTTCATCGCGGGTGGACTGCCGATCGTCGACGCGACCGGGACGCTCATCGGCGCCATCGGCTCGGGCGGCGGCACCCCGGAGCAGGACCTGGAGATCGCGGCGGCCGCCATCGCCGCGCTCTGACAC
>JAEWDJ010000189.1 GCA_023390155.1 Actinomycetes bacterium
GCCCGAGACGCTGAAGGACAAGCAGCTCTACACGCTCGACCTCGGCTCGCTCATCGCCGGCTCCCGCTACCGCGGTGACTTCGAGGAGCGCCTCAAGAAGGTCACCAAGGAGATCCGCACCCGCGGCGACATCATCACCTTCATCGACGAGATCCACACCCTCGTCGGCGCGGGTGCCGCCGAGGGCGCGATCGACGCCGCCAGCATCCTGAAGCCGCTGCTCGCCCGCGGCGAGCTGCAGACCATCGGCGCGACCACGCTCGACGAGTACCGCAAGCACTTCGAGAAGGACGCCGCGCTCGAGCGCCGGTTCCAGCCCATCCAGGTGGCCGAGCCGTCGCTGCCCCACGCGATCAACATCCTGAAGGGCCTGCGCGACCGCTACGAGGCGCACCACAAGGTGTCCATCACCGACGGCGCCATCGTCGCGGCGGCAAACCTCGCCGACCGGTACATCCAGGACCGCTTCCTCCCCGACAAGGCCATCGACCTGATCGACGAGGCCGGCGCCCGCCTGCGCCTGTCGATCCTCTCGGCCCCGCCGGAGCTGCGCGAGTTCGACGACAAGATCTCGGCCGTGCGCTCGCAGAAGGAGGCCGCGATCGAGGAGCAGGACTTCGAGAAGGCCGCCGGCCTGCGCGACGAGGAGAAGAACCTCCTCGGCGAGCGGCTGCGCCTCGAGAAGCAGTGGCGCTCCGGCGACGTGAAGACCACCGCCGAGGTCGACGAGGGCCTGATCGCCGAGGTGCTGGCGCAGGCCACGGGCATCCCGGTGTTCAAGCTCACCGAGGAGGAGTCGGCCCGCCTGGTCTACATGGAGAAGGCGCTGCACCAGCGCGTCATCGGCCAGGAGGAGGCCATCGCGGCCCTCTCGCGGACGATCCGCCGCACCCGCGCCGGCCTCAAGGACCCGAAGCGTCCCTCCGGCTCGTTCATCTTCGCCGGCCCCACCGGCGTCGGAAAGACCGAACTGGCCAAGGCGCTCGCCGAGTTCCTGTTCGACGACGAGTCGGCCATGATCTCCCTCGACATGTCGGAGTACGGCGAGAAGCACACCGTCTCGCGCCTGTTCGGCGCCCCTCCCGGGTTCGTCGGCTTCGAGGAGGGCGGCCAGCTCACCGAGAAGGTGCGCCGCAAGCCGTTCAGCGTCGTGCTGTTCGACGAGATCGAAAAGGCCCACCCGGACATCTTCAACTCGCTCCTCCAGATCCTGGAGGAGGGGCGTCTGACCGATGGCCAGGGCCGCGTCGTCGACTTCAAGAACACGGTCATCATCATGACGACCAACCTCGGCACGAAGGACATCTCGGGCGGCCCGGTGGGCTTCCAGATCGAGGGCGACCCGCAGACCGGCTACGACCGCATGCGCGGCAAGGTCTACGAGGAGCTCAAGAAGAACTTCAAGCCGGAGTTCCTGAACCGCGTCGACGAGATCATCGTCTTCCCGCAGCTGAACAAGGAGGAGCTGCTGCAGATCGTGGATCTGTTCATCAAGCGCCTCTCCGACCGGCTGCTCGACCGCGACATGACCATCGAGCTGACCGTCCCGGCCAAGGAGCGGCTGATCGAGGTCGGGTTCGACCCGACGCTCGGCGCCCGTCCACTCCGCCGCGCGGTCCAGCACGAGATCGAGGACCGGCTGAGCGAGAAGATCCTGCACGGCGAGCTGAACGCGGGCGACCACGTCCACGTCGACTTCGCGAACGGGGAGTTCGTCTTCACGACGAGCGCCCGCGCCGAGTCGATCGGCGCCGGGGTCAACGCCGCCGCCGCCATCGGCACGGGCCCCGCCACTCCGGACCTCGCCGCCAGCGCGGACCTCTGACCCGCCGCCCGCCCGGCTCTTCGCCGGGCGCGCGAGTCCACAGAAAGTCGGCCTGAAACCGCCGAGTACGCAGATCATCTGCGTACTCGGCGGTTTCTGCGTGTCGGTAGGGTGGATGGGTGAGTGAACGGGTCAACGGGTTTTCGGTTCGGCGGGCGCGCACGGGAGATGTGCCGCGCATCCAGGAGCTGATCGAGCCGCTGGTCCGACGACGCATCCTGCTCGGCAAGGAGACGGTCACGTTCTACGAGGCCGTCCAGGAGTTCCGGGTCGCCGAGGACGACGCCGGGCAGCTCATCGGCTGCGGCGCCCTCCACGTCATGTGGAGCGACCTCGGCGAGGTGCGCACCCTCGCCGTCCAGGAGGGCTGGCTCGGCCGCGGTGTCGGCCGTGCGCTGCTCGGGCGGCTCGAAGACGACGCGCGCGACCTCGGACTCAGCCGGCTCTTCTGCCTGACGTTCGAGGTGCCGTTCTTCGAGCGCAACGGCTTCGAGGACATGGGGGAGGAGGCCGTCGACCCGGCCCTCTACGCCGAGCTCGTCCGCTCCAACGACGAGGGCGTCGCCGAGTTCCTGGACCTCGCCCGGGTGAAGCCCAACACGCTGGGAAACACGAGGATGTTGAAGCTGCTCTGAGCGCGTCCTGCCGGGCAACCGGCGGGCCGCCGCTATGCTGCGGGCATGTCGACGTTCAAGCACCCTGTCGGCCCGCAGCCGAGCGGCGTCTACTGGCGCCGCCGGCTCATCCTCGGTCTCGGCCTGCTGGCCGTCATCGTCGTGATCGTCCTCATCATCGTCCGCCCCGGCGCGTCCGACGGTGCGACGGCCCCGGTCACCAACACGAGCACCCCGGCGCCGAAGGCGACCGCGGCCTCCACCAGCATCCCGACCTCCAGCACGTCCGCCAGCGGCGCGACCTGCAACCCGTCTGACGTGCGGGTCGAGGCCGTCACCGACAAGGACACCTACGCCGCGGGCGAGCTGCCCCAGCTCTCCGTCGCGATCACGAACACCGGCTCGGCCGCCTGCAAGATCGACGCCGGAACCGCGCAGCAGCTCTTCACCATCACGAGCGGCTCCGAGGTGTACTGGAAGTCCACCGACTGCCAGAGCGACAAGGTGGACGCCGAGGTGCTCCTCGAGCCCGGCAAGACCATCTCCTCCCAGGCCCCGATCACCTGGGACCGCACCCGCTCCGACCCCTCCACCTGCCAGGCTGACCGGCCCCAGGTCCCCGCCGGCGGAGCGTCGTACCACCTGACCACGACCATCGCGGGGATCGAGTCGGCCGAGACGAAGCAGTTCATCCTGCAGTAGGGGTTGTGGTGCGAGGCGGCGGAGAATGACCCGCCTCGCGGGGTGAGGCGGGTCTCAGCGCGGCGGCAGGGTGAGGATCTCGGGGCCGTCGGGCGTGATCGCTATCGTGTGCTCGGTGTGCGCGGTGCGGCTGCCCGTCGCGCTGCGCAGCGTCCAGCCGTCGGCGTCGGTCACGAGCGTGGCCGTGTCCGCCATGACCCAGGGCTCGAGGGCGAGGAGCAGTCCGGGCCGGAGGCGGTAGCCGCGGCCGGGGCGGCCGTCGTTGGGGACGTGGGGGTCCTGGTGCATCGTCGACCCGATGCCGTGGCCGCCGAACTCGAGGTTGATCGGGTACCCGGCACCGCTCAGCACCGACCCGATGGCGTGGGCGATGTCGCCGATGCGCGCTCCGGGCTGCGCGGCGGCGATACCGGCGGCGAGGGCGCTCTCTGTCGCGGCGATCAGCGCCACGCTCTCGGGCGGCCGGCTGGTGCCGACGAGGAAGCTGATGGCCGCGTCTGCGGCGATGCCGTCGAGGGAGACCGCGAGGTCGAGGGTGAGGAGGTCGCCGTCCCGGAGCGCATAGTCGTGCGGCATCCCGTGCAGCACGGCGTCGTCGACCGCCGTGCAGAGATGGTGACCGAACGGTCCGCGGCCGAACGAGGGCGCGTAGTCGACGTAGCACGAGACCGCGCCGGCGTCGGCGATGAGCTCCGCCGCCCACCGGTCCAGCTCGAGGAGGTTGACGCCCACGGCGGCGCGCGACTTCAGGGTCTGGAGGATGCTGCCGACCAGGGCGCCGGTGCGGCGGGCCCGGTCGACCTCGGCGGGGGTGAGGATCTCGATCATGCGTTCGTTCTCTCGAAGTTTGGGGATAACAATACCGGTAATACTATCCCGGTATAGCTGTCCCGGTATTAGGATCGGCCCATGGTCCGTCTCCCGCTCACCCCCGACGAGATCGAACGCGGCCAGCGTCTGGGCGCGCTGATGCGACGGGCCCGCGGGAACCGCTCGATGCTCTCCGTCGCACTGGACGCCGGGGTCTCCCCGGAGACCCTCCGCAAGATCGAGTCGGGCCGCGTTGCGACGCCCGCCTTCCCGACCATCGCCGCTATCGCGGCCGTGCTCGGACTGTCGCTGGACGCGGTGTGGGCCGAGATCAGCGCGGGCGACGCGGCGCGCTCGGAAGCCGCGGACGGCGGAGGCCGGCTGGCCTCCTGAGGCGCGCGCCCCGAGCGCGCTGTAGACGCCCTCCGCGAAGTGGCGCGAAGTGCGCCTCCGTGCGTGAGTGGGCGGACTATCCGCCGTTTCGATGGCCGCGCATGCGGTGCCGGGCAGCCCGGGCACGGTCGCGTCGGCGAGGCGGCACGAAGTGCGCCTCCGTGCGCCGAGTGGACGGACTATCCGCCGCCTCGATGCCCACCGCTGCCGCTCCTGCCGCAGCGCGCCCGCCTCAGAAGGCCGCGTCGAGCTCGCGCTCGCGGGGCGTGGCGCCGGCCGTGAAGGCCAGGCGGAGTGCCTCGCGGATGGAGGCGCTGCGGTCGTCGATGCGGGTGGCGAAGCCGAGGCGGGTCGCCTCCGCGGCGCGCTGCTTGCCGTTGGAGACCGGGCGGATCTCGCCGGCGAGGCTGATCTCGCCGAAGGCGGCGAGGGTGTGCGGGATGGCGCGGTCGCTGGCGGCCGAGGCGACGGCGAGGGCGATCGCCAGGTCGGCTCCCGGCTCGGTGAGGCGCACCCCGCCCACTGTGGAGACGTAGACGTCCTTGTCGCCGAGCTTGATGCCCGCACGGCGTTCGAGCACCGCGAGCAGCATCGCGACACGCGAGCCGTCGACGCCGTTCGTGACCCGGCGGGGGTTGGGGGCGGCGGTGCCCACGACGAGCGCCTGCACCTCCACCGGGAGGGGGCGGCGACCCTCCATCGCCACGGTCACGCAGGTGCCGGAGACGGGTGTCGAGGTGCGGCTGAGGAAGAGGCCGCTCGGGTCGGGCACCTCGGCGATGCCGTCGCCGGTCATCTCGAAGCAGCCGACCTCGTCGGTCGGGCCGAAGCGGTTCTTCAAGGCGCGCACGAACCGCAGCGCCGTCTGCCGGTCGCCCTCGAACTGGCACACGACGTCGACCAGGTGCTCCAGCAGGCGGGGGCCGGCGATCGAGCCGTCCTTCGTGACGTGCCCGACGATCAGGATGGGGAGGTCGCGCTCCTTGGCCACGCGGATGAGGGTGCTCGCCACCTCCCGAACCTGGCTGGGGCCGCCCGCGATGCCCTCGGTGCTGCCGCTCGAGACGGTCTGCACCGAGTCCACGATCACCAGGGAGGGCCGGACCGCGTCGATCTGACCCACGATGGTGGCGAGGTCGGTCTCGGACGCGAGGAACAGCTCGTCGTGGACAGCGCCCGTGCGCTCCGCCCGCATCCGCACCTGGCCAACGGACTCCTCGGCGCTCACGTACAGCACCCGCGCACTCTGCGCCGCGGCGCGCGACGCGACCTCGAGCAGGAGGGTCGACTTGCCGACGCCGGGCTCGCCGCTGAGGAGGATGGCCGCGCCGGGGACGATCCCGCCGCCGAGCACGCGGTCGAACTCGCCGATCCCACTCGGCCGCCGCCCCACCGTCTCGGTCCGGATGTCGGTGATCGCCCGGGCCGCCCGCCCCGCCCCGATCGTCACCGGAGCGAGGGCACGCAGCACGCCCGTCGGCGCGGCGGATTCCTCCACCGTGCCCCAGGCCTGGCACTCGCCGCAGCGGCCGACCCACTTGGCCGCCGTCCAGCCGCACTCCGTGCAGCGGTAGTTGACGTGTGCCTTCGCCACAGCACCTCCTCGATCGGGAACAACACTACGGACCGCCACCGTCATTGCCCGAAGGATCGCGGTATCGGTGGAGAAGCCGATCGGCGAGCGCGCTGTGGAGGGTTCTCTGCACCACCGCGCCGGGCCAGAATGAGCCGCATGGCCAACCTGACCCACACCCTCCGCTCCGGCCGCCGGGTCGGCGTCACCACGCTCGGCGACGCCGACGCCGAGCGCATCGTCGTCTTCTGTCACGCGGCTCCGGGGTCGTCCGTGTTCGATCCCGACCCCGACGCGTCCGCGACCCGCGACGTCCACATCGTCGCGCTCGACCGTCCCGGCTACGGTTCGAGCGATCCGTGGCCGCACGGCGAATGGCCGAGCATCACCCGCGCCGCCGACGACATCGCCGAGTACCTGCGGTCGGTCATCCTGGCGGAGCGCAGCGCCGGCATCGAGCGCGACCGCTCGATCGGCATCGCGGGCTGGTCGGCCGGCGGACGTGTGGCGCTCGCGTTCGCCGCGCGCCACCCCGAGCTCGCGGACCGCGTCGCCGTGGTGGCCACTCCGGCTCCGAACGACGCCGTGCCGTGGATCCCGCCCGAGCTGCAGGCCGAGTCCGACCGTCTGGGCACCC
>JAEWDJ010000259.1 GCA_023390155.1 Actinomycetes bacterium
CCCGAAGGCGGCACCCCGTCCGGTGCGCTGTGAGTCGGAGAGAGCGGTCAGACCGTCTCGAGGGCGTAGCCCTCCTCGCCGTGGACGACCGTGTCGACCCCGGCCAGCTCGTCCTCGTTCTTGATGCGGAAGCCGATCGTCTTCTGGATGACCCAGCCGATGGCGTAGGCCAGGACGAAGGAGTAGATCAGGACCGCGAAGGCGCCCAGCGCCTGCACGCCCAGCTGCTGGAAGCTGCCGCCGTAGAGGAGGCTCGAGAAGGGCTTGTCGGCGTCGCCGTCCACGTGGGTGAAGCCGAAGAAGCCGATCCAGAGGGTACCGATGATGCCGCCGACGAGGTGGATGCCGACCACGTCGAGCGAGTCGTCGAAGCCGAGCTTGAACTTCAGGTCGATGGCCAGGGCGCAGACGGCGCCGGCGACGAGGCCGAGGAGGATGCCCCAGCCCGGGGTCAGGATGTTACAGGCCGGCGTGATGGCGACGAGACCCGCGACCGCACCCGACGCCGCACCGATGGAGGTGGGCTTGCCGTCCTTCAGCTTCTCGACGATCAGCCAGCCGATGGTCGCGGCGGCCGGAGCGGCGAGGGTGTTGACCCAGGCGAGGGCGGCGACACCGTCGACCGCGGCCTCGGAGCCGGCGTTGAACCCGAACCAGCCGAACCACAGGAGCGCCGCGCCGAGGAGCGTGAGCGGCACGTTGTGCGGCTTGCTCATGCCCTTCTGGAAGCCGACGCGCTTGCCGAGGACGAGCGCCAGGGCGAGACCCGCCGCACCGGCGTTGATGTGCACCGCCGTGCCGCCCGCGAAGTCGTTGACGTGCAGACCCGCGGCGATCCAGCCCTCGGAGAGGTTGAACACCCAGTACGCGACCGGGAAGTAGACGACCGTGACCCAGATGCCGGCGAAGATCATCCACGCGCCGAACTTGGCGCGGTCGGCGATCGCGCCCGAGATCAGGGCGACGGTGATGATGGCGAAGGTCGCCTGGAAGCCGGCGAAGGCGAGGCCACCGAGGTCGGGGGTAAGACCGTCCTTGCCCATGAGGCTGCCGAGGAACCAGTCCGGCGTGCCGAGGAGGCCCTTGATCGACGCGGGGCCGAAGGAGAGCCCGTAGCCGTAGAGCACCCAGAGGACGCCGACCAGCGCCATGGCGCCGAAGCTCATCATCATCATGCTGACGACGCTCTTGGCTCGGACCATGCCGCCGTAGAAGAAGGCGACACCGGGGGTCATCAGCAGAACGAGGGCTGCGGCGACCAGGAGCCACAGGGCGTTGACCGTCCCGGCTTCTGCGTAGTCCGCTGCTGTGTGGAGCACCATGCGAATTGTCTACCTCTCTGTGCGTCCCCGGCTCACGTGCGCTGCCATTCGGGGCGGCAGCGCTTCGGGGTGGAGCCAGTCTGAACGCGGGAGGTTTCGGTCGGGGACTGCGCGTGTTTCGCCGGTGTTACGCGTACGGGCCGTGTGTAAACACTGTGTTTCCGCGCGCTGCCGATGTGCTCGGCGGGCGCTGCCGATGTGCTCGGCGGAGGTCGCGGCCTCCGGCTAGACCGCCTTCGCCGCCGCCACCAGCACCTGCTGGAGAGTCGGGACGCCCTCCGCGCGGAACACCTCGGCACCCTCGGCGCCGTGCACGATCACGGTGGGGGTCGAGCGGATGCCGTCCCGCTCGGCGCGGTCGAGCGCGCGGGTGACGTCGAGCTCGGTCACCGACAGCGCCGGGACGAGACGCGCCGCCTCGGCGAGCACCGCACGGGTCTGCATGCACGGCTCGCAGAACGCGGACGTGTAGAGCGTGAGGGCGATGCCCTCGGTGACCTCCGGGGCAACGGCCGGTGACGAATCCATCACCTCAGTGTACGTCCGGCGAACACGCGACGACGATCGTCCGCCGAACGGCGCGATGTCACCCGCAGGTCACCCGGACGGCCCATGATCGCCCCGTGAGCCGGTCCAGCTTCTCTCGGTACGTCGCCCTCGGAGACTCGATCACCGAAGGGCTCTGCGACGCGGCCCCGAACCGGCAGGGGACCTGGCTCGGCTGGGCGGACCGGCTGGCGGGCATCCTCGACGGCGACGCGCGCCTCGCCGGGCGGTCGCTCGAGTTCGCGAACCTCGCGGTGCGCGGACGCCGCGTGCTCGACGTCGTCGGCGACCAGGTGCCGCACGCCGTCGCCATGCGGCCCGACCTCGTGTCGGTCCTCATCGGCGGCAACGACCTGATGAGCCCGACGGCCGACCCCGACGCCCTCGCCGGCCAGCTCGAGACCGGCGTGCGCGCCCTCCGCGACGCAGGCGCGACCGTCCTGCTCGCGAACCTCTTCGACCCGCAGTTCGCCTTCTTCCTCAAGCCGTTCCGCGGCCGGGCGGCGGTCTTCAACGCGAACATCTGGAGCATCGCCCGCGACCAGCAGGCGATCGTGCTCGACGTGTGGGGCGTGCGCGAGTTCCGCGAGGCGGGGATGTGGGCCTCCGACCGCGTCCACCTCAGCAGCCGCGGCCACCGCGTGCTCGCGAGTCTCGCGGCGCACACCCTGGGCGTCCCGTACGCCGAGACGACTCCCCTCGGCGAGAGCGCCGCAGCCCCGGAGACGGCCCCGGAACAGCCGCCGGCCGACCTCCCGTTCCGCACCTGGCTGCGCGTCTACGCCATCCCCTGGGCCGGCCGGCGCCTCCGCCACATCTCCGCCGGCGACGGCCTCGACCCCAAGCACCCCGTCCCCCGCCCCGTGCCGCGGGCCGTCGGAGGGCAGCACTAGACTCGCAGGCATGGCAAACTCCTCGGATCGACTGGTCTGGATCGACTGCGAGATGACCGGCCTCGACCTCGAGGTCGACGAGCTCGTCGAGATCGCCGTCGTCATCACCGACTTCGAGCTGAACGTCCTCGACCCCGGACTCAGCATCGTCATCAAGCCTGACCCGTCCGCCCTCGAGAACATGAACGACTTCGTGCGCGACATGCACACCACCTCCGGCCTCATCGAGGAGATCCCGAACGGCAAGAGCCTCGGCGAGGCCGAATACGAGGTGCTCGAATACGTGCACAAGTTCGTCCCCAACGCCCGCACCGCCCCGCTCGCCGGCAACACCATCGGCACCGACCGCATGTTCCTCGCCAAGTACATGCCGCGCCTCGACAACCACCTCCACTACCGCAACGTCGACGTCTCCTCCATCAAGGAGCTCGCCCGCCGCTGGTTCCCCCGCGTCTACTTCAACGCCCCCGGCAAAGACGGCGGACACCGCGCCCTCGCCGACATTCTCGAGTCCATCCGCGAACTCGACTACTACCGCTCCGCCGCCTTCGTCGCCGAACCCGGACCCACCACGGAACAGACCCAGGAAGCCGCCGCAGCCGTGGTGGAAAAATGGGCCCCGCGGATGTACTAGAATCGACGAGTTGCCTCGATCGGATCGGAAGAGACGATCGCAGGACATGGTGGGTATAGCTCAGTTGGTAGAGCGCCTGGTTGTGGTCCAGGAGGTCGCGGGTTCAAGCCCCGTTACTCACCCCAGAGAAGAAGCCCCGGTCGGGAACGGCCGGGGCTTTTTCGTGCCTGGAGGTGGTGCGGCGCGCCCGGAGGTGGTGCGGCGCCTGGTGGTCAGTGCTCCGCCTGGTCTTCCACTGCACGGTGCAGGACGAACATCCCGCCGTGCAGCGGCAGGTGGGCGCGCTCCGCGTCCGACTCCACGAACTCGTCGATGACCGCCACGATCCGCCTGTCCAGCTCCGCCACGTCCGCCGCCGAGAGGTGCAGGGCGAAGCGGGCGTAGGTCGCGACCGAGGCGGGGCCGGCCTCGGCGAGCTCCTGCTGGAAGGCCTCCAGCGGGGCGGAGGCGTCGCCGTGCTCCAGCTCGTCCGCGCCGACCGACAGCCACCAGGTGCGGCCGGTCGAACGATACGGCTTCTCCAGCGCCCCGCTCTCCCCCGTCCGCACAGCCGCCGGCTCCAGGAAGCCCGCGTCCACCAGCTGGCGCACGTGGTACAGCACCGTGCCGGGATCCACGCCGAGCCGATCGGCCAGCTGCTTGTTCGTCAGCTCGCGCGTGCCGCACAGGCGCACGATCCTGACCCGCAGCGGATGCGAGAGCGCTTTCAGCTCACGCGCCGTGGCCGGGCGGCGCTTGGCCTCCGGATCGATGCTCGGATCCCGTTCCATGGCGCTACCCTACCGTTGAAATGGGATTTCCTCCTATCGATTGAGTTTTCTCGATCGCCGTGTCAGGCTGTCCCCTATGAGCGCGGAAGGACTCGGTCGGCCGTACTGGACGCTGTGGAGTTCCGCGGCCTTCTCCAATCTGGCCGACGGCGTGATGAAGGTCGCGCTGCCGCTCGTCGCGGTGCGCTATACCGACTCGCCGCTGCTCATCGCGGGGCTGGGCTTCGCCCTGTCGCTGCCCTGGCTGCTGTTCGCGCTGACGGCCGGCGCCCTGGCCGACCGCTACGACCGACGGCGGCTGATGATCGGCGCGAACATCGCCCGGGCGGCACTGCTCGCGGCTCTGACGCTGGCGGTCGTGCTGGGCGCGGGATCGATCGTGCTGCTCTACCTCGCGGCCCTCCTGGTCGGGACGGCGGAGACGGTCTACGACACGTCGTCGCAGTCGATCCTCCCGCAGCTGGTCGACCGCTCCGCCCTGTCGCGGGCGAACGGCCGGCTGTACGCGGCCGAGCTCACCGGCAACCACTTCATCGGGCCGCCGCTCGGCGGATTCCTCGTCGCCGCCGGGGTCGGGCTGGCCTTCGCGACGCCCGTGGCGCTCTGGGTGGCCGCGGTCGGCCTCCTGCTGCTGGTGCGCGGGACCTTCCGGGTCGACCATCCGGGCACGACGACCATCCGCGCCGACATCGCCGAGGGGCTCCGGGCGCTCTGGAGCAGCACCCTCCTGCGGGTGCTCGCCATCATGGTCGGCGGCTTCAACTTCGCCTCCAGCGCGATGTTCGCCGTGTTCGTGCTCTACGCGGTAGGTCCGGACTCGGCGATGGGCCTGGACGATCCGGCGTACGGCGCCCTGCTCACCGCCTCGGCGCTCGGGAGTGTGCTCGGGACGTTCCTGGCGGAGGGAGCCGAGCGGATCTTCGGTCGTGCCCGCGCCCTCCTGCTCACCATCGCGGGCTCCGTGCTCACGGTGGCGACGCCGGCGTTCACGACGAACCCGTGGATCATCGGAGCCGCGCTGTTCGTCGGCGGGATGACGGTGTCGATCTGGAACGTCATCACCGTCTCGCTCCGGCAGCGCGTCACGCCGCACCGTCTCCTCGGCCGTCTCAACAGCGCCTACCGGCTGCTCGCATGGGGGACGATGCCGCTCGGCGCGGCGGTGGGCGGCATCGTCGGCGAGGTGTTCGGCCTCCCGGCCGTGTTCCTCGGCGCGGGAGCGGTCGTCCTGAGTCTCCTCACAGGGATGATCTGGGTCACCGACCGGCGCATGGACCAGGCGGAGGCCGCCGTGGCGAAGCCCGCGGCCGACACCATCGATCGGTGACGCGTACACGACTTTGCCAGGGTTCATGCCTGTTCCGTCCAGAGTGACCGCCTAGCGTGGTCGTCCGACGGCATCGAACGCCGTCCGCGCCACGCCGCAGCGCCCTCCCCCTAAACCCCCTCAACACCCCTGGACGCCGCCTCCTGCGTAGCGCACCCCCGCGCCGCACGCCGCGCCCTTCCGGACCACGGGTCCACCGGGCGCGTCCGCGCGTACCGGCGCGGGTGCCAGCCCGCC
>JAEWDJ010000272.1 GCA_023390155.1 Actinomycetes bacterium
CGCCGGCCCCGGCCGGCACGTGGTCCGCCTCTCCTACGGCCGCGCCGGTCGCGTGCCCGAGTCGCGCGCGCTGGACGACGAGCGGCTGCGCGAGCTCGCGCTGGCGGACGCCGGCCGGCTGCTCAATATTCCGCTGCGGGCATCCGACCTCGTCGCGTTCGCCCGCACCCCCTGGACGAACGCCCTGCCCTATGCAACAGTGGGGCAGCGGGAGCGCATCCAGCGCGTCCGCGACACCGCAGCCGGCGTCGAGGGCCTCGAGGTCACCGGCTCCTGGCTGACCGGCACCGGCCTCGCGTCGGTCGTCCCGGACGCACGCCGGGTCGCCGAGAACGCACGGGGTCTACGCTGGAAGGCACTGACCGACAACCTGTAGGCCGAGCAAAGGGGACCACATGCGCGGAAAGCTTCTCTTCGTCACGGGTGCGGCGGTGGGCTACGTGCTCGGCACGCGCGCCGGCCGCAAGCGCTACGAGCAGATGAAGTCCGCCGCGACGAAGGTGTGGGAGTCGCCGGGCGTGCAGAAGCAGGTCCACGCGGTGGAGGACTTCGTGGCCGAGAAGGTCGGCGAGATCCCCGAGACCGTGTTCGTCACCGTCAAGAAGTTCGTGGTGCGCGCCAACGAGCGCCGCCGCGAGACCCGCCAGGCGTATCCGTCGCCGGCGGCCGAGGCCGCGCTGAGGGCCGAGCGGGACGCCTGAGCGCGTCCGCCGGAAGGGAGTGAGCGGAATGACCGATCGGGAACGCGCACGCACCAAGTCGCTCGTCGAGCTGATCTCCGACCTGCCCCGCCTGGTGATCGAACTGGGCAAGGCCGAGATCGCGCACCTCAAGGCCGAGTTCGCCGAGAAGGCCAAGTATGCCGGGGTGGGCATAGGCCTGTTCGTCGTCGCCGCCGTCTTCGGCTTCTTCGCGCTGGGCGTGCTCGTCGCCGCGGCGGTGCTGGGCCTCGCCGTCGTGCTCCCCGGCTGGGCCGCCGCGCTGATCGTCTTCGGAGCGCTGATCGTCGTGGCCGTGGTGCTCGTCCTGATCGGCGTCTCGTCGTTCAAGAAGATCAACGGGGTGGCGCCGCAGCAGACGCTCGACAGCATCAAGGAAGACGCGGACGCTCTGAAGGGACTGGGCAAGTATGACAACTGACCGCAGCGACGTCGACCGCGCCCGCGCCGAACTGGCCGCGACCCTCGACGCCATCGAGTACAAGCTGAACGCGCCCAAGCGCGCCACCGAGCGAGCAAAGGCCCTCGCCTCGGAGAACCCGGTCGGCTTCGCCGCCGTCGTGGCCGGTGCGGCCGCAGCCGTCGGCGGCATCGTGTGGGGGATCGTCTACCTCGTCCGCCGCTGAGCGGTTTTGGCCTTCACAGGAATGAGAGGGAGACTGTGGGTATGAGTACCCCGGCTGCCGTTCCGGCAGAGTCGACCACCCCCGAAGAATCCAGCGACACCCCGACCGGCTTCACCCTGTGGGCGGTCCTCCGGCGCGACCCGGCCCGTCCGGACGACCTCGACGGCACGGACGTGCCCAAGGCCGTGAGCGAGCTGGAGGGCGTGATCGCCGACATCGCCCTGCAGGGCGTCACCACGCGCGGTCTCTACGACGTCTCCGGCCTGCGCGCCGACGCCGACGTCATGATCTGGCTGCACGGCCCCGACGCCGAGGGGCTGCAGTGGGGCCTTCGCCAGCTGCGCCGCACGCAGCTGTTCAAGGCGTTGCTGCCGACCTGGAACGCGATGGGCGTGCATCGCGACGCCGAGTTCAACAAGGCGCACGTGCCCGGCTTCCTCCGCGGCAAGGAGCCCAAGGCGTGGCTCTGCGTCTACCCGTTCGTGCGCAGCTACGAGTGGTACCTGCTGCCCGACGAGGAGCGCGGCCGGATGCTGGCCGAGCACGGTCGCAAGGGCGCCGCGTTCCGCTCCGTGCTCGCCAACACCGTCGCGTCGTTCGCCCTCGGCGACTACGAGTGGATCCTCCCGCTCGAGTCGGACGAGCTGGTCGATCTGGTCGACCTGATGCGCGACCTGCGCCAGACCGACGCGCGCATGCACGTGCGCGAAGAGGTCCCGTTCTTCACCGGCCGACGCATCGAGCCGGCCGAGGTCGTGGAGGTGCTCCAGTGACCGGCGCCGAGACCACGCAGCGCGTGCTCGGGGCGACGCCCGCCGCGGCCGACGGCCCGGAGCACGTCACCGAGCCCGTCGCGTACGACGCGATCCTCCTGGCCGGCTTCGGCGGCCCGGAGGGGCAGGACGACGTCATCCCGTTCCTCCGCAACGTCACGCGCGGCCGCGGCATCCCCGAGGAGCGCCTGGAGGAGGTCGCGCACCACTACCGCCACTTCGGCGGCGTGAGCCCGATCAACGACCAGAACCGCGAGCTCAAGGCGGCGCTGGAGGCGGAGCTCGCCTCGCGCGGCATCGACCTCCCGGTGCTCTGGGGCAACCGCAACTGGGACCCGTACCTGGAGGACGCCCTCCGGGAGGCGCAGGAGCAGGGCTTCACCAAGCTCATCGCCATCGCGACCAGCGCGTACTCGTCGTACTCCAGCTGCCGCCAGTACCGCGAGGACTTCGCCCGCGTGCTGGAGGAGACCGGGCTGGAGGGCACCATCCAGATCGACAAGGTGCGCCAGTTCTTCGACCACCCCGGTTTCGTGGAGCCGTTCATCGAGGGCGTGAAGAACGCGGTGGCCGAGCTGCAGGAGAAGATCCCCGGCATCGACCCGGCGACCGAGATCCGCATCCTCTACTCGACGCACTCCATCCCGTCGACCGACGCCGCCAAGTCCGGCCCGGCCGAGCGCGGCTTCGGCGAGGGCGGCGCGTACGCGGCCCAGCACCTCGCCGTGGCGGAGGTCGTGTCGCAGGCCGCGACCGGCGGCGTCGTCGAGTGGGACCTGGTCTACCAGTCCCGCTCCGGCCCGCCGTCGATGCCGTGGCTCGAGCCCGACATCAACGACCGGATCGCCGAGCTGCCCGCCACCGGCGTCAAGGCCGTCATCATCGTGCCCCTCGGCTTCGTGAGCGACCACATGGAGGTCCTCTGGGATCTCGACAACGAGGCGATGGAGACGAGCGAGGAGAACGGCCTCGCCGCCGTGCGCGTGCCCACCCCCGGCACCCATGCGAAATATGTGAAGGGGCTCGTCGACCTCGTGCTGGAGCGCCGCGACGGCGTCCCCGTCGACCAGCGCCCCGCGCTCACCGACCTCGGCCCCTGGTACGACGTGTGCCGACCGGGCTGCTGCGAGAACGTCCGCCTCGGCTTCAAGCCCGCCGCCGCGGGGCTCGCGCCGTGACCGGCGCCGTGCGCCGTGCCGAGGGGCCGGTCGAGCGTCGCGATGGCGTGCTG
>JAEWDJ010000223.1 GCA_023390155.1 Actinomycetes bacterium
GGCGCGGACCGCGCACTACACCGCGACCGCCGCCTCCCGGCTGCCGCGCAGCCCGCAGGGCCACCCGGTCCTGTTCCAGGCCGGCGACTCCCCCGAGGGCCGCGACTTCGCCGCGCGCCAGGCGGACGTGATCTTCTCAGCACACAGCGCCTTCGCCGCGGCCGAGGCCTTCGCCGCGGACATCCGCCAGCGCACCCTGCGCGCCGGCCGCCCGGCCGACGACCTCAAGATCTTCCCCGGCCAGGAGTTCGTGATCGCGGACACCGACGCCGAGGCCGAGGAGAAGGCGCGCTGGCTGCGGCACGCGCAGGTGACGCCGCAGACGGCCATCGCCTTCCTCGAGAACATCTGGGGCACCGACCTGTCGGAGTTCGACCCGGACGGGCCGCTCCCGGCCTTCGACCCGGTGCAGGAGACGTCGGGCGAGACACGCGGCGCCGGCTTCCGGGCCGCGCAGGCCAAGGCGACGGCGGACGCGTGGCGCGAGCGGTCCGCGGCGGAGGGCCTCTCCATCCGGGAGCTCGTCATCGCCCTCAACTCCGGCCGCGGCTTCGTCGGCAGCCCCGGCTCCATCGCCGCGACCCTGCAGGAGTACGCGGATGCGGGTGTCGTCGACGGGTTCAACATCACGCCGTGGCTCATCCCCTCCGGCCTCGACGACATCGTCGACCGGCTGGTGCCCGAGCTGCAGGAGCGCGGGATCTACCCGACCGAGTACGCCGGCGCGACACTGCGCGAGAACCTCGGCCTGCGCGAGCCGCTGACGCGCCGCGAGCGGGCCGCGCAGAGCGCCTGAGCCGCGCCGACCCGCGGGCCGGGCCGATCGCTAGGCTGGGGGGATGGTCGAACGCACCAACGGCTCCCCCTGGTTCTTCATCGCGGGCATCGCGCTGATCGCGATCGGCCTGGCCGCGCCGTTGGTGGTGGACACCCTCACCGGCGAGGTCCAGTGGCTCGTCCGCGGGGCCGGCGTGCTCGTCGCGATCGGCGGCGCGGTGCTGCTGGGGTTCGGCATCCGCCGCCGCCGGGGGCGGTAGCCGAAGGTCTAGACGGCGGTGGCGGACCGCACGTAGGTTCGCACCGTGCGCTCTCGACTGCCGGTCCTCGTCTCGGTGGCGGCCGCCGCCCTCCTACCGATCGCGTCGGCGATTCCCGCCTCCGCCGCGACCACGGGTCTCTGGGCGGGCTGGGGGACGAACGGCCCGGGCTCCTACAGCGTCCAGATCGCGAACACCCCGCCGCTGACCGCGACCGTGACGACGGACTCCCGCTCCGGGCAGATCGGCGTGATCTCCGGAACGTCCACCTGGCTCTCCGAGGGCACCCCGGTCGGCGCGAAGTACGGTTCGAGCCAGGGCCGGCCGTACCTCAACCTCCGGCCGCGGGCGGACAACGCGGCGTCCCCGTCGACGACCACCTACTCGTTCGCGGCGCCGACGCCGACCTCGGGCTGGACCTTCGTGCTGGGCGACATCGACGCCGACGCGGTGGAGGTCCGGGCCGTCGGCCCGGACGGCGTCGCGCTGACCGCCGCCCAGCTGGGATTCCGGGGCGGCTTCAACTACTGCGCACCGGGCGTCGCCGGCAAGCCCTCCTGCAGCGGCTCGGCGACCGATGTGCCCACGTGGGATCCCGCCGCCCGGACCCTCACGGGGAACACCGCCGCGACCGACACCAACGGCGCCGCCGGATGGTTCGAGCCGAGCGCGCCCATCTCTGCGCTGACCTTCGTGTTCACGCAGCGCTCCGGTCTCCCGGTCTACCAGACCTGGTTCGCCTCCCTCGCCCGCGACGTCACGGGCACCGTCTCGACCACCGACGGAAGCAGCGCCGCCGGCGCGACGCTGACGCTGACCGACGCGAACGGCACGGTCGTCGGCACCACCACGTCCGACGCGGGCGGGGCGTACGCGTTCCCGGGCGTCCAGGCGTCCGCCGGGTACACGGTGTGGATCACGCCGCCGGCCGGGTCGCTCGCCGACTCCCCCGCCGCCCGGCCGGTCGACCTGTCGACGTCGGACGCGGTCGCCGACTTCTCGATGCACGAGATCGTCCCGGTCGCGGTGGGCGGCACCGTGCGCGACACGGCCGGCCGGCCGGTGCCGGGCGCGACCGTGCAGCTCATCGACGGAACCACGACGCTCACGGGGCAGGACGGGACGTACCTGTTCGATCACGCGGACGTGGGCTCGTACACGGTCCAGGTGGTCGATGTGCCGGCCGGATACACCGTCGTCACGCCCGGCCGTGCCGTCACCGTCCCCGCGGGCGTCGAGACACCCATCCAGGGCGTCGACTTCGTCGTCCGGGAGAGCCCGGCGCTGAGCGGCACGGTCACCGACGCGGCCGGCCCGGTCGCCGGGGTCGTCGTGACGGCGACGGGCCAGGGAGGATCGGTCGGCGCGGTGACGGGCGCCGACGGCGGCTACACGATCCCCGGCTCGCGGCCGGCGCGTACAGCGTCGCGGTCACCGCCCCGGAGGGGTACATCGTCAGCGGCGTCGCTCAGCGGGACGAGACCGTCGCGGACGCCGACGTCACCGGGGTGGACTTCGCTCTCGCCCGCACCGGGTCCGTTGCGGGCGTCGTCTCGTCCGCGACCGGTCCCGTCGCGGGGGCCGCCCTCACCATCACGGGCCCGGGAGGGACGACCAGCGCCACGACGGCGGCGGACGGCGGCTACAGCGTCGGTGACCTTCCGCCGGGCGCCTACACGATCGCGTTGTCCGTGCCGGACGGCTATGCGGCGGCCGGACCGCTCACCAGGGCGGTGACCATCACCGGCGCCGGTGAGGCGATCGTCGGCCAGGACTTCACCCTCGCGGCCACGGCGGTCACGCCGGCGCCCGCGCCGACCGCGAGCGGAGGGTCCGCTGTCA
>JAEWDJ010000227.1 GCA_023390155.1 Actinomycetes bacterium
GAGCACGGCGGTGACCGGACCCGAGGAGTAGGTCAGGCTCTCCCCGTCGACGGTCGCCTCGACGGGGTGCTCGGCACCCGACAGGCCCGCCTTGACGACCTGCATCGGCGTGAAGTCGCCGCGGACCGCCACGGACACAGTGGTCGCGACCGGCTGGCGGAGGGCGTTGCGCAGCACGACCGTCTCGCGGAGGATCCCGGCCCGGACCTCTCGCGTGCGCTCGACCCGGACGCGCGGGTCGGCCGTCGCGTCGTCGAGACCGCGGGCGAGGGAGGTGAACACGGCCGTGGCGGCGTCCGGCCCGGCGGTGGCGATGTGCTCGAGGCTCGAGCCCGCCACGCTGAGCTCGATGCGATCGAGCACGCGCAGGTCGGAGTGGAAGAAGCCGTGGATGCCCTCGCCGTCCACAGCGCCGTCGGCGGTGGACCAGGCCTGGCTGGGCGCGGTCAGGACCACGACGCTGTCGTGCAGCAGGGGTTGGAGCGGGTGGGTCATCGCGGCTGTCGCGCCTCCTCGATCGGGGGTGTGAGTTCGGTTCGGTCGGAAGTGTGGGTCAGGGGGTGGGAGGGAGACAGGATCCGGGGAGCGAGACGGGTCTCCTCCACGCCGTCGCCCGCTCGCCGGAGCCGCCAGGCGGACGCTCCGTCGCGCTCGGACACGACGTCGACGATCTCGCGCCCGCGGTAGACGAGCCCGACGCCCTCCTCCAGGGCGTGGCCGTCGGGCAGAGCGCCGTCCGCGATGGCACGCAGGTGAGCGGGGCGACGCTTCGGATCGGAGTCCCAGTGCACGCCGAGCGAGCCGGGCAGCAGCCCGAGCCCGTCGGCCACCGCGTCGATGTCGGGCCCGAAGGAGGCGGTCGTGCCGCCCTCGTGCCAGCAGAGCGCGCCGGCCGAGCCGCCGGCGAGCACGACGCCGGCCTCCCAGGCCTCGGCCAGGAGCGCGTCGAGACCGTGGGCGCGCCAGACGGCGAGCAGGTTCACGAGGCTCCCGCCGCTCACCCAGACGACGTCCTGCCGGAGGAGGTGCTCGCGGAGCCGGGGGATGTTGGGATGCGGGAAGAACCGCACGTGGCTCGCCTCCACGCCCGCCGTCCGCGCGGCCTCCAGCTCGGCGCCTTCGATGTGGCGCTGGTCGCCGCCCGCCGTGTTGAGGTGCGTCACCCGCGGAGCGCGCCCGGTGACGCGCGCGAGCTCGATCGCGTGCAGGAGGAGCGGGCCGTAGACGGAGTCGGTCCACTCTCCGCCGTTCAGTCCTCCGCAGGTGGCGAGGATGGTCGGCTGTGCGGCGGTCACTCCTTCACCGCCCCTTCGCTCGAGTTCATGATGCGGCGCTGGAAGATGAAGAAGAGGACCGCCACGGGGATGGTCATGATCGCGGCCGCGGCGAGCTTGAGCGGGTACTGGGTGCCCTGGCTCAGCTGCCCGCTGGCCAGCCCGGCGACACCCTTGGTCAGGGTGGTGAGGGCCGGGTCCTGCGTGGAGACGATGAAGTGCGCGAGCTCGTTCCAGGAGCCCTGGAACGACAGGATCACGATGGTGATGAGCGCGGGCCGCGCCATCGGCAGCACGATCGACCAGAACACCCGGAAGGTGCCGGCGCCGTCGATGCGGGCCTGCTCCTCCACGCTGGCCGGGATGGACTCGAAGAAGTTCTTCATGATGAAGACGCCGGCGGCGTCGGTCAGCAGCGGCAGGATCATGCCCGCGTAGGAGTCGTAGATGCCGAGCTGGTTGATCACGAGGAACTTCGGGATCAGCAGCACCACGGTCGGCACGGACATCACGGCCACGAGCCCGGCGAACACGACACCACGTCCGCGGAAGTTCAGTCGAGCGAGCGCGTAGCCGGCGAGCGAGTTGAAGAACACGCGGCCCGCGGTGACGAAGATCGTCACGATCACCGAGTTGCCGAACCAGACCGGGAAGTCCGAGTTGAGGAACAGCTTCGTGTACGCCGCGGTGGTCCAGACCTCGGGGATGAGGGAGACCGGGTGCGCGTTGGCGTCGGCGTCCGTCTTGAACGAGGTCGCGAGCTGGATCAGGAACGGCATGATGTAGATCACAGCGATCACGACGAGGATCGCGTAGGTCACCGAGGTGGCGGCGACCGTTCCGGTGGAGCGGCGACGCCGCCCGGGAGGCGTGTGCGGCGTGCTCGGGGAGGCCGCCGTCTCGGCGCCCGAGGACGCGGTGGGGAGCGCGGTGGTCATCGCTTCCCTCCCTTCGACGAGGAGGACGAGGAGGCGGAGGAGGCGGAGGAGGCGGAGGACGACGACGAAGACGAGGACGACGTCGGGGACCCGGCACCCGCATCCGCGGCGGCCGGGACGTTCGCAGCCGTCGCGGCCGCGACCGCCGGCTGGTACAGGCGCATGCGCCGTCTCGACACCGGGCGCTCGCGGAGCACCCAGCGCTGGAAGATCGTGAACAGCACGATGATCACGAACAGGATGAACGCGATCGCCGCGCCCTGGCCCCAGTTCTGGTCGACGAACGACGTCTTGTACGACTGGTACGCCGGGGTGAGGGTGGTCTTTCCGGGAGCGCCGCGGGTGCCGGTGTAGATCTGGTCGAAGATCTGCCAGCAGCCGATGAGGCCGAGGGTCAGCACGGTGAACAGCGTGGGGCGCAGCTGGGGGAGGGTGACCCGCCAGAAGCGCTGCCAGCCGTTCGCGCCGTCCATCATGGCGGCCTCGGTGACGTCGCCGCCGAGGTTCTGGAGGGCGGCGATGAACAGGAGCATGAAGGTGCCGCTCGTGGTGAAGATCGCCATGATGATGTACGCCGTCATGGCCACCGACGGACCGCCCAGCCAGTCCCACCAGGATACGCCGAGCAGCGTGTTCTGGGTGAGCGCGGCAGGCCCCTGCGTGATGCCGAAGAGGCCCAGGAAGTTGTGGACGAGGCCGTCGGGGTCGTTGAACCAGTTGGGGCCGTTGATGCCGAACCAGGAGAGGAACTGGTTGACGGCGCCCGAGGTGCTGAAGAGGAACAGCCAGAGCACGGTGATCGCCACCGAGCTGGTCACCGACGGGAAGTAGAAGGCGGTGCGGAAGAAGCCGCGGCCGCGGAGGATCGCCCGGTTGACCAGCACGGCGAGACCGAGCGAGACGGCGGTCTGGAGGGGGACCACCAGGAGGACGTACCAGGCGTTGTTCTTCAGCGACATGCCGAAGTCCTGCTCGGCCAGGCCGCCGCCGGCGAGGAGGGCCGTGTAGTTGTCGAAGCCGACGACATGGACGTCGGAGGAGAAGGGGCTGCCGCGGCCTCCCCAGTCGGAGAAGCTCACCCACAGCGCCATGAGCACCGGGACGACGAGGAACACGCCGAGCAGGATGATGACCGGGGCGGTGAACAACCACCCCGAGGCGGCCTCGCCGCGCCGGATTCCGGAACGGCGAGACCGACTCGTGGTTTGCGACATGGGAGGGCCCGCTCCTACTTCAGCAGCGCTTCGAGGTTCTTCTGGGTCGCGTCGAGGATGGCCTTCGGGTCACCCGTGGCCAGCGACTCCAGCTTGCTGTTGAGGTCGGTCACGACATCGGCCGAGCCCTTCGCGGTCGGCACGCCCTTGGCGTAGTCGGCGGCGGCGAGGAACGGGACGAGGTCGGGGTTGGCCGACTTCCACTCGTCGGCGGCCGACTTGATCGACGGCATCGGGCCGAAGGCCTTCGAGAAGGCGAGCTGGTCGTCCTTGCTGGTCAGCTGCTCGACGAGCTTGAGAGCCGCGGCCTGGTTGGGGCTGTCGGCGGCGATGCCCCAGCAGTTGGTGAACTGGAGGGTGCCCTGGCCGGCCGGACCGGCGGGGAGCTCGGCGACGGTGTACTTGATGTTCGGGAAGTCGGACTTCAGGGCGCCGGTGATCCAGTTGCCCTCGATGGTCATCGCCGCGAGGCCCTTGCCGAACGCCTCGCCGCCCCACCCGGCGCCGAGGTCCTTGGCGTACTTGAGCTCGCCGCCGTTCAGCAGCGTCTTGACGTAGTCGAGCGCCTTCACGTTGGCGTCGCTGTTCGCCGTCGCCTTGGTGGAGTCGTCGTTCATGAGGTTGCCCCCGGCCTGCACCATGAAGGAGCCGATGCGGGCGTACTCGCCGGAGATGCCGAGGCCGACGTGGTCGGCGGTGGTGAGCTTCTTGCTGACGGACTCGAGCTGGTCCCAGGTCTTCGGGATGTCGGCGTCGGTGAGGCCGGCGGCGCTCCACATGTCCGTGTTGATGACGAGCTGGAGGGTCGAGAAGTCCTTCGGGGCGCAGTAGAACTTGCCGTCGTAGGTGAACGACTTCACCAGGCTGGGGTAGAAGTCGTCCTTGTTGCTGAGCTGGTCGCCGTAGGCGAGGAGCGAGCCGTTGGAGGCGTAGCCGGCGAGCGCGTCCGTCGACAGGTAGAAGACGTCGGCCGGCTTCTTCGCCGCGAAGCCCTGCGAGAGCTGCTGGTTGAGGTCGGTGGCCGCGACGACGGAGGCTTTCGTGCCCGAGCTCTTCGACCAGTCGGAGACCGCCGACTTCACGGCGGCCGTCTCGGCGTCGCCCGACGAGCCGATCATGACGGTCAGCGCCTTGTCGGACGACGTGAGCTTGCCCGAGTCGTCGCTGCTGCTGCTGCCGCTGAAGCCGGACCCGCAGGCCGTCAGCGCCAGGGCGGCCGCAGCGGCGACGGCGCCGCTCGCGATCCACCGGTTGGTGATCTTTCGCATGTGTTTCTCCTTGGTGTGAGCGTGCCCGAGGGGACGGGCGCGCAGAGGGTGGGGTCGAGAAGATGTGGATGGATCAGGGGGAGGCTGCGGCTGGGGATGATGCGCTGCCTAGGAACGACCGGAATGCATGCAGGACGCCCCGCCGCAGTGCGCGCATCCCGACCTCCTCTGGTCGTCCCTCGATGGTTCTTGAACGATCAAATCCTCGCGTGCTAGCGTCATTTGAACGATCAAATCTGATTGCTGCCAACCTAACCATCGCCTCCCGGACCTGTCAAGCGGAGGCGTCCCGCCGCCGCGGCGGGTGGACGGTAGGGTCTGTGTCAGCCGGGACCGAGCCGAGAGGAGGCCGCCATGGGTGCCCAACCCACCGTCAGCGATGTCGCCGACGCCGCCGGCGTCTCCCGCCAGACCGTCTCGAACGTGCTCAACGCTCCCGAGCTGGTGCGCCCGGCGACCCGGGAGCGCGTGCAGGACGCGATCGTGCGCCTGGGCTACCGCCCGCACGCCTCCGCCCGCCGCCTCCGCACGCAGAAGAGCTCGACCATCGGGATCCGGCTCGACCCCATCACGCAGGACGGCATCTCGGGCAGCATCCTCGACCGCTTCCTCCACGCGCTCACCGAACAGGCCGACCGCAAGGGCCTGCGCGTGCTGCTCTTCACCGCGGACGGCCCGGACGACGAGATCCGCCAGTTCCAGCGGCTCTCGGACGCGGCCGACGTCGACGGCTTCGTGCTCACCTCCACCTTCCACGGCGACCCGCGCACGGAGTGGCTGATCGAGCACGGTCAGCCGTTCGTGACGTTCGGGCGGCCGTGGGGGATCGACGACATGACCGATCCGCAGCACCTGTGGGTGGATGTGGACGGCCGATCCGGACTGCGGGACGCGACCGCCCACCTGCTGGCGCGCGGCGCCCGGCGGATCGGGTACCTCGGCTGGCCGGCGGGCTCGGGCACCGGCGACGACCGCCACGAAGGCTGGCTGGAGGCGATGCGCGCGGCCGGTGCCGTCGCGGAGGCGGACCTGGAGTCCCTGCACGCCATCGCGGAGGACGGCGTGCCGTTCGGCGCCGCGGCGATGCGCCGCCTGGAGGCGGAGGCCGGCCCAGCGGGAATCGACGGGATCGTCTGCGCCTCCGACTCCCTCGCGCTCGGCGCGCTGACCGTGGTCGGCAGGCGCATCCCGGTCGTCGGCTACGACAACACCCCGGTCGCCGCCTCCCTCGGCTACTCCAGCGTCGAGCAGCCGCTCGACGAGGTCGCTGCCGGGGTGCTCGAGCTCCTCACCGGCGCGCACGGCGGGCGGGTGCGCGGAGGGGTGGACCTCGGCGACCCGCGGCACCGGCT
>JAEWDJ010000424.1 GCA_023390155.1 Actinomycetes bacterium
GACCAGGGGCGCGAACAGCACCACCGTCGGCAGCGGGATGAACACGATGCGCGCGGCGCGACGGCCGGCGAAGGCGATCGCGCCGATCCACGCGAGCACGAGGGCCGGGAGCAGGATGGGCGCACAGGCCGCGGTCGCCGCTGCGAGCAGGGCCGTGGTCGCGCTGGCCGCCCAGGAGCGGCGCGCCGCCAGCCCGGCGAAGAACAGCCAGGGCAGCAGCACGTGCGCGAGCAGCGCGGACGGGCGTCCGTCCTGCATCGCGATCAAGAGCGTCGGGGCGAAGGTGTAGACGAGCGCGCCGAAGACCCGGAGCATCGTCCGGGCGGTGAGGCGCGCGGCGGCGAGCCAGGCACCGAGCGCGGTGAGGGGCAGCGCGAGCAGGTAGAGCACCACCAGCGAGAGGGAGGGCTGCCAGAACGTCAGGGAGCCGAGCACGGCGAGGACGGCCGAGAACGGGTCCGCCGCGCCGGTGAAGCCGAGGCTCACATCCCGCCAGCCGTAGCCCAGGTTGGCCCACAGTTGCCCGACCGACGTGTCGAGCGGCAGCAGTCCGCCGCCGCTCAGCGCGCCGGAACCGACCAGCGGGTAGAACAGGAGCGCACCGGCGACGAGGGCGACCAGGACGGTCCACCCTCCCCCGGTGCCGAAGAAGTCGAGGTCCTGCTTCTCCCCCTGCTGAGAGACCAGGGCGGCCTCGCGCTTGAGCGCGCGGGCGCGGCGCACCTCGGCGAAGGGGATGCGGAGGGGTGCCACGGCCGCCCACGTGACCGTGCGGCGCTTCGCAAGGCGGCGGCGCGCATTGCTCACGGCGAGGCCGGAGAACGCGACGCGGAAGGCGGCGGCGAGCTCGCCGCCGATCGAGCCGGGCTCCTTGCGCAGGAGGCGCAGCAGGGAGCGCAGGATGGCGAGCGGCACCAGACTCAGCCAGTGGAACGGGACCGCCCACCCGGGCGCATACGCCAGCCGGCGGTGGAGCTGCGCGGCACGGCGCTCCTTGACCAGCCGGCGGCGCACCCGCCACTTGGGCGAGAGGTTCGGGCCGGCGACGCCGTCGCCCCCGATCGCGACACGGGCCTGCGCCACCAGGGTCACCCGGTAGCCGGCGAGCCGGGCGCGGGTGCAGAAGTCGAGCCCGTCGTCCGCCGTCGGGAGGGCCGGGTCGAAGCCGTCGAGGGCCTCCCACAGCTGCTGCCGCACCAGCATCCCGGCGGAGGAGACGGCCAGCACATCGCTCAGGCCGTCGTGCTGGGCCTGGTCCAGCTCGTTCTCGACGAGCGGCACCGAGGCTCCGAACGGCGTCATCGCCTCGCCGAACTCGCGGATGAAGGCGCCGTCCTCGGCGTCCACGAGCTTCGGCCCGACGACCGCGACCGACGGCGAGACCTCGAGAGCGCCGAGCAGCGCGGCGAGCGCCTCCGGCTCGGGGGCGGTGTCGTGCGCGAGCAGCCAGATCAGTTCGTCCGACGATGTGGTGGGGGGAAGCACGCGCACGGCCGTCGCCACGGCCGCGCCGAAGGCGAGGCGTTCCGGGATGCTGAGGAGCTGGGTGGGGCCCGACTCGGACAGCAGCCGTGCGGCGTCGTCGGTGGTCGCACAGTCGACGGCGATCACGGCGTCCGGTTTCCTGCTCTGGGCCGCGAGGGCGTCGAGAGCGCGCTGGAGGCGGGGGCCGCCGCTGTGGGCGACGACGATGGCGGTGACTCTCGGATACATCGGGAGTCAGCCTAAGTTGGGGTCACGCCGATCCCGGTAGTGCCTCGGGCGCGGCGTGGATTTGCGCGAGGGTGCGCGATCAGCCGGCGCGCTTGCGCAGCTTGCGCCGCTCGCGCTCCGACAGCCCGCCCCAGATCCCGAACCGCTCGTCGTTCGCCAGCGCGTACTCCAGGCACTGCGAGCGCACCTCGCACGAGGTGCAGATGCGCTTGGCGTCACGGGTCGAACCGCCCTTCTCGGGGAAGAACGCCTCCGGGTCGGTCTGCGCGCACAGCGCGTCGGACTGCCAGGCGAGCGGGTTGTCGTCGTCCTCGACGTTCGCCCGTACGCCCGGGACTCCGAGCTTGACCGGATCGATGAACCAGTCGTCGGGTACCCCAGAACGATATTCAGGAACTGTCATATCGGTCTCCCCACCCATGAACTGCAAGCACGCCCGATGTGACGTGTCGCAATAATTACACCGTTGTCATTCGCGTCCGTCAAGTCGCGAATCGTAAAGCCTTAAGCCGTGGTCGAGACTTCACGACGCGCCGAGGGTCGACAACAATCCCGACACGCCCGGGCGTTCTACCCCCGCGGTGGCGATGTCAGGACGCTGCCTGGCGTGCTTCCCAGGCGCTGCGCACCATCTGGTCGAGCGTGTGGCGCATCTTCCAGTCGAGGTCGCGCGCCGCGAGTTCTCCCGAGGCCACGATCCTCGCCGGGTCGCCGGCCCGTCGAGGCCCCACTTCTGGGGTGAAGTCGATGCCGGTCACCTCGGCCACCGCGGTCATGATCTCGCCGACACTCACGCCGTCGCCGCTGCCCAGGTTGTAGGCGGGCTCGATCGACTCCCCCGCGTCGAGCCGCTTGGCGGCGGCGACGTGCGACACCGCCAGATCGGAGACATGGATGTAGTCGCGGACGCAGGTGCCGTCCGGCGTGGGGTAGTCCGTGCCGTTGATGCGCGGCGTGCGACCGTCGGCCAGCGCGTCGAAGACGAGGGGGAAGAGGTTGTGCGGGCTGGTGTCGCGCAGCGACGGGTCGCCGGAGCCGACCACGTTGAAGTAGCGCAGCGAGGTGTGCCGCAGCCCGGCGGCCACGCCCTGGTCGCGCAGCAGCCACTCGCCGATGAGCTTCGACTCGCCGTACGGCGACTGCGGGTTCTTGGGGGTGCCCTCGGTGACGAGGTCGACGTCGGGGGTGCCGTAGACCGCTGCGGAGGAGGAGAAGACGATCGCGTCGACGCCGGCCTCCTGCATCGCGGCGAGGAGGACGGCGGTGGCGGTCACGTTCTGCTCGTAGGTGTGGAGCGGACGCTGCACCGAGACGCCGGCGTACTTGAAGCCGGCGACGTGCACGACACCGCTGATCGCGTTCTCGGCGAAGACGCGCTCGAGCAGCTCACCGTCGAGGAGGGTGCCGCGGTAGAACGGCACGCCGGCGGGGACGAACTCCTCGTGACCGCTGGAGAGGTCGTCCACGACGACGACATCGATGCCCTCGTCACGGAACGCCCGCACCACGTGCGAGCCGATGTAGCCTGCTCCTCCGGTCACCAACCACGCCACGGACGGTCCTCCTGCTCTGCTCGCCTGTCGAGTCCAGGAGAAACCCTATCGCGGGCGGATCAGACGAACGCCGCCTCCCCGGTGATGGCGCGGCCCACGATGAGGGTGTTCATCTCGCGGGTGCCCTCGTAGGAGTAGAGCGCCTCCGCGTCGGCGAAGAACCGGGCCACGTCGTAGTCGAGAACGATCCCGTTGCCGCCGAGCACCTCGCGGCACCAGGCGACGGTCTCGCGCATGCGGGCCGTCGCGAACGCCTTCGCGAGTGCCGAGTGCTCGTCGCGCTGCTGTCCGTCGTCGAGCATCTGCGAGACGCGCGTGCAGAGGCCGATGGAGGCGGTGATGTTGCCGATCGACTTCACGAGGAGGTCCTGGATGAGCTGGTGCTTGGCGATCGGCTTGCTGAACTGGACCCGCTCCTTCGAATAGCGCAGCGCCGCCTCGTACGCACCGATCGCGACGCCGACCGCCGCCCAGGCGACCTCGGCCCTGGTCAGGCGCAGCACCGCCGCGGTGTCCTTGAAGCTGTTCGCGTTCTGGAGGCGCAGCGACTCCGGCACCACCACGTTCTCGAGGGTGATGTCGGCGTTCTGCACCATGCGGAGGGACTGCTTGCCCTCGATCTTGGTGGCCGTGTATCCGGGGGTCGAGGTGGGGACGATGAAGCCCTTCACCTGTCCGTCCTCGGCGCTCTTGGCCCAGATGACGGTGATGTCGCTGAAGGTGGCGTTGCCGATCCAGCGCTTGGAGCCGTTCAGGATCCAGTTGTCGCCGTCGCGCGTCGCGACCGTGCGGAGTCCCTGGGCGGAGTCGGAGCCGGAGGTCGGCTCGGTGAGGCCGAAGGCGCCGATCACCTCGCCGCTCGCGAGCTTGGGCAGCCACTCGGCACGCTGCTCGGGAGACCCGCAGACGCCGACGGCGCCGAGCGCCAGGCCGTTCTGCACGCCGACGTAGGTGCTGACCGAGGCGTCGACGCGGGCCAGCTCCAGCGCGACCCAGCCGCGGAACACCGCCGAGTTCTCGAACGGGGCCGTCTCGGCGAAGCCCAGGCCGATCGTGCCGGCGCCGTGCAGCACCTCCACGATCCGGTGCGGGAACTCCGCGCGTTCCCAGTGCTCGTTCACGATCGGCTTGATCTTCGTCTCGAGCTCCGAGCGGAGGTTCGCGAGGAACTCCTTCTCGCGCTCACCGAGGAGGTCCTCGAAGCCGTAGAAGTCGCTCGCGAGTGTCTCGAAGGCCATGTCTGCTCC
>JAEWDJ010000094.1 GCA_023390155.1 Actinomycetes bacterium
CAGCGCCTCGACGGCCCGGTGCGCGGCAACGGCAAGATCATCCAGGAGCTGGAGAGCTACTTCCGCGGCGCCGGCTGGAACGTCATCAAGGTGATCTGGGGCCGCGAGTGGGATGACCTGCTCGCCCGCGACAACGATGGTGCGCTCGTCAACCTCATGAACGAGACGCCGGACGGCGACTACCAGACCTACAAGACCGAGAACGGCGCGTTCGTGCGCGAGAACTTCTTCGGTCGCGACCCGCGCACGCTGGAGCTCGTCTCGGACTACTCCGACGAGCAGATCTGGAACCTCAAGCGCGGCGGGCACGACTACCGCAAGGTCTACGCGGCCTTCAAGGCGGCCGTGGAGCACAAGGGCCAGCCCACCGTCATCATCGCGAAGACCATCAAGGGCTACGGCCTCGGTCCGAGCTTCGAGGGCCGCAACGCGACCCACCAGATGAAGAAGATGACGCTGGACAACCTCAAGACGTTCCGCGACGCGATGCGCATCCCGGTGACGGACGCGCAGCTCGAGGAGAACCCGTACCTTCCCCCGTACTACAACCCGGGGCCCGAGGACGCGGCCATCCAGTACCTGCACGAGCGCCGCCGCGCCCTCGGCGGGTACCTGCCGGAGCGCCGCTCGAAGTACACGCAGCTGAACCTCCCGGAGGACTCGGCCTACGCGATCGCCAAGAAGGGCTCCGGCACGCAGGAGATCGCCACGACCATGGCGTTCGTCCGCCTGCTCAAGGACCTGCTGCGCTCGAAGGACTTCGGTCACCGCATCGTGCCGATCATCCCGGACGAGGCCCGCACCTTCGGCATGGACGCGTTCTTCCCGAACGCGAAGATCTACAACCCGAACGGCCAGCACTACACCTCGGTCGACCGCGAGCTGCTCCTGGCCTACAAGGAGAGCCCGCAGGGCCAGATCATCCACGTCGGCATCAACGAGGCGGGCGCGCTCGCGGCGTTCACCAACGTGGGCACCTCGTACGCGACGCAGGGCGAGCCGCTGATCCCGGTCTACGTCTTCTACTCGATGTTCGGGTTCCAGCGCACGGGTGACGCAATCTGGGCGGCGGGCGACCAGATGGCCCGCGGCTTCATGATCGGCGCGACCGCCGGCCGCACCACGCTGACGGGCGAGGGCCTGCAGCACGCGGACGGCCACTCGCTGCTCCTGTCGTCGACCAACCCGGCCGTCGTCTCCTACGACCCGGCCTACGGCTACGAGATCGGGCACATCGTGCGCGCCGGCCTCGAGCGAATGTACGGCGGCAACCACCCCGACCCGAACGTCATGTACTACCTGACGGTGTACAACGAGCCGATCGTGCAGCCGGCCGAGCCCGAGGGGGTGGACGTCGACGGGATCGTCCGCGGCATCCACAAGCTCAGCGCCTCCGACGTGCAGGGCCCCAAGGCCCAGCTGCTCGCCTCGGGCGTCTCGGTGCCGTGGGCGCTGGAAGCCCAGCACCTGCTCGCGCAGGACTGGGGCGTGGCGGCCGACGTCTGGAGCGTCACCTCGTGGGGCGAGCTGCGCCGCGACGGCCTGGCGGCGGAGGAGCACAACTTCCTCTACCCGCAGCAGGAGAAGCAGGTGCCGTACGTCACCCGCAAGCTGCAGGACGCCGAGGGCCCCTTCGTGGCGGTCACCGACTACATGCACGCGGTGCCGGACCAGATCCGTCAGTTCGTGCCCGGCGAGTACGCCACGCTCGGCGCCGACGGCTTCGGCTTCTCGGACACCCGCGCCGCGGCGCGCCGGTTCTTCAAGATCGACGGACCGTCGCTGGTCGTCCGCACCCTGGAGCTGCTCGCGGCCCGGGGCCAGGTCGACCCGAACGCGCCGGCCTGGGCGATCGAGAAGTACCTGCTGCACGACGTGAACGCCGGCACCACCGGCACCGCGGGCGGCGAGTCCTGACGACCCCCGTGCCGAGTTCAGTCGAGAGGACCAAGGCCGAGACCCTTGCGTGGCTGCGCAAGATCTCGGGCGAGCTCGCCACGACCACGCTCAAGCGGCTCGAGGACACGCTCCCCTGGTATCGCGACATGCCGCCCGGCCGCCGCAGCGCGGTCGGGCTGGTCGCGCAGGCGGGCATCTCCTCGTTCATCTCGTGGTTCGACGACCCGCGGTCGACTCCGTGGATCGCGGCCGACGTCTTCGGGGCGGCTCCGCGCGAGCTGCTCCGGAGCGTCAGTCTGCAGCAGACCCTCCAGCTCATCAAGATCACCGTCGAGGTGGTCGAGGAGCGCGTGAAGGTCGGCGGCGGGGAGGCGCTGCGGGAGGCCATCCTGCTGTACTCGCGCGAGATCGCCTTCGCGGCGGCGGACGTCTACGCCCGCGCCGCGGAGGCCCGCGGGCTGTGGGACGCGCGCCTGGAGGCGCTGGTCGTCGACAGCATCCTGACCGGCGAGTACGACGACGAGCTGCCGAGCCGAATCGCGGCCCTCGGCTGGCACGGGCACGGCGAGGTCAGCGTGCTGGTCGGCACCGCCCCGCGGATGCTCGACGTCGACCAGCTGCGCCGCACCGCCCGCCACATGTCGGCGGACGTGCTGATCGGCGTCCAGGGCAGCCGGCTGGTGCTCGTCATCGGCCGGGCGTGGCCGAGCGACGGCGCGCCGGAGGAGGCCATCGGCACCGCCCCGGCGGTCAGCTTCCTCGAGATCGCCCAGCAGCTCGAACCGGAGTTCGGGCCCGGGCATCTGGTGCTCGGCCACGAGGTCGCCTCGCTGGTGGACGCCTCCAAGAGCGCGAAGGCGGCCCTCGCCGGCTTCGCGGTCGCCAAGGCGTGGCGCAACTGCCCCCGGCCGGTGCATGCCGACGATCTGCTCCCCGAGCGGGCGCTCGCCGGGGACGGCCTGGCCCGCGCCACGCTGATCAGTCGGATCTACCGGCCGCTGCAGGCCTACTCGACCGAGCTGCTCACCACGCTGTGGTGCTACCTCGACAACGGGCGGTCGCTGGAGGCCACCGCCCGCGAGCTGTTCGTGCACCCGAACACCGTGCGCTACCGGCTGAAGCGCGTCTCCGAGGTGATCGGCTGGGATGCGACCGGGGCGCGCGAGGCGCTCATCCTCCAGGCGGCCCTCATCGTCGGCTCGATCAACGAGCCGGAGCCGTCTCGACGCAGCTAGGTCTTGTAGACCTCCACAAAGCATTTCCCGATACTTCGTACCCATTCGACACATCCGCGCGGCGGAAGATTGGCAGACTTAGTCAAGTGATTGTGATCGTGTGCCCGGGTCAGGGCTCCCAGACCCCCGGCTTCCTGGACCCCTGGCTGACGGAGACCTCGTTCCGCGACCAGCTCACCGGCATCTCCGACGCGGTCGGCATCGACCTCGTCGCGCACGGCACGGTGAGCGACGCCGACACCATCCGCGACACCGCGGTGGCCCAGCCGCTGATCGTGTCGGCCGGGCTGCTGACGCTCTCGGCGCTCTTCGCCGACGGACGCCGTGAGAAGGTCGGCGGCATCGCCGGGCACTCGGTGGGTGAGCTGACCGCGGCCGCGGGTGCGGGCGTTCTCAGCGAGAACGACGCCGTCTCGTTCGTCCGCGAGCGCGGCGCCGCGATGGCCCGCGCGGCCGCCGAGGCCCCGACCGGGATGAGCGCGGTGATCGGCGCCGACGAGACCGAGCTGCTCGCTCAGCTGGAGGCGCTCGGCCTCTCCCCCGCCAACTACAACGGCGGCGGCCAGATCGTCGTGGCCGGCGCGCTCGACGCGCTCGCCCGACTCGGGGAGAACCCGCCGGCCCGCGCCCGCGTCATCCCCCTCCAGGTCGCGGGCGCCTTCCACACGCGCTACATGGCCCCGGCCGTCCCGGTGCTCGAGGAGTTCGCCACGACGATCGGCACGCACGACCCGACGCTGCCGCTCTGGACCAACAAGGACGGCTCGCGCGTCACCGACGGCGCCGAGTTCCTGCGCCTCCTCGTCGGGCAGGTGTCCTCGCCGGTGCGCTGGGACCTCACCATGCAGTCGTTCCAGGAGGCCGGTGTCACCGGGATCATCGAGGTCGCCCCGGCCGGCGCCCTCGTCGGCCTCGCCAAGCGCGGGCTGAAGGGCGTGCCCAGCGTCGCCATCAAGACGCCGGACGACCTGCCCGCCGCGTTCGACCTCATCGACCAGGCCGCCTAGGAGGACCGGATGACCCACCCCACCCTGCAGCAGTCCCACGGGCCGCAGTACACCCGCATCCTCTCGATCGGCGCCGCCCGCGGCGACCTCGTGGTGCCCAACGACGACCTCGTGGGCCCCATCAACTCCTCCGACGAGTGGATCCGCCAGCGCACCGGCATCGTCACCCGCACCCGCGCGAGCCACGACGTCCTCGCGGTCGACCTCGCCACCGAGGCGTCGCGGGAGGCCATCGCGAAGTCGGGCGTCGACCCGGCGCTCATCGACGCGGTCATCGTCGCGACGATCTCGAACTCCCAGCAGACCCCGTCGCTGGCCGCCGTGCTCGCCGACCGCGTCGGCGCGAACCCCGCCGCCGCGTACGACATGAACGCGGCGTGCGCCGGGTACACCTACGGCATCGCCCAGGCCGACGCCCTCATCCGCACCGGCGTCGCGCACTACGCGCTGGTGGTCGGCGCCGAGAAGCTCTCCGACGTCGTCGACCCGACCGACCGCACCATCTCGTTCCTCCTCGGGGACGGCGCCGGCGCGGTCGTCGTCGGGCCGAGCGAGTACCCCGGCATCTCGAAGACCATCTGGGGCTCGGACGGCTCGAAGGCCGACGCGGTCGGGATGTCGAGCACGCTCACCGAGTTCCGTGACGGCGAGACCCCGTGGCCGACCCTGCGTCAGGAGGGCCAGACGGTCTTCCGCTGGGCGGTCTGGGAGATGGCGAAGGTCGCGAAGGAGGCGCTCGACGCCGCCGGCGTCACGCCCGACCAGCTCGCCGCGTTCATCCCGCACCAGGCGAACATGCGGATCGTGGACGAGTTCGCCAAGCAGCTCAAGCTGCCGGAGACCGTCGCGATCGCCCGTGACATCGAGACGACCGGCAACACCTCCGCCGCCTCCATCCCGCTCGCGACGCACCGGCTCCTCCAGGAGAACCCGGAGCTCTCCGGCGGCCTGGCCCTGCAGATCGGCTTCGGCGCCGGTCTGGTGTTCGGGGCCCAGGTCGTCGTGCTGCCGTAAGGCGCTGCTCTAGACTGATCAACGGTCAAAACGACACCCCTCAAGGAGAAAACACCATGGCATTGTCCACCGAAGAAGTTCTTGCCGGCCTGGCCGAGCTCATCAACGACGAGACCGGTATCGCGACCGACACGGTTGAGCTGGACAAGTCGTTCACGGACGACCTCGACATCGACTCCATCTCGATGATGACCATCGTGGTCAACGCCGAGGACAAGTTCGACGTCAAGATCCCCGACGAGGAGGTCAAGAACCTCAAGACGGTCGGCGACGCGGTCGAGTTCATCGTCAAGGCGCAGGACGCCTAGGCCCCGCAAGAAACGTCCTCCGCGCGGGCGGCGCGCCCATCGGCCGCCGCCCGCGCGAGTGCTCGCGCCACCGCGCGGGCCTCACGAATCGAACCACGGAGAGTTGTCGTCATGACCAAGAAGATCGTCATCACCGGGGTGGGCGCGACCTCCCCCCTCGGTGGCACCGCCCCGGAGAGCTGGCAGGCGCTGCTCGCCGGCGAGTCCGGGGCCCGCACCCTGGAGCACGACTGGGTCGAGAAGTACGAGCTGCCCGTCACCTTCGCCGCGGAGGCCAAGGTGCGCCCGGACACCGTGCTGGAGCGCCCGGTCGCCAAGCGGCTCGACCCCTCGAGCCAGCTCGCTCTCGTCTCCGCGATGGAGGCGTGGGCCGACGCCGGCTCGCCCGAGGTCGTCCCCGAGCGGCTCGGCGTCGACTACGCCACCGGCATCGGCGGCGTCTGGACACTGCTCGACGCGTGGGACACCCTGCGCGACCGCGGACCGCGGCGCGTGCTGCCGATGACGGTCCCGATGCTCATGCCGAACGCTGCGTCGGCCGCCATCTCTATGCACTTCGAGGCCCGCGCCTTCGCGCGCACCGTCGCCTCCGCCTGCGCGTCGAGCACCGAGTCCCTCGTCAACGCGTACGAGCACCTCCAGGCCGGCCTCGCCGACATCGTGATCGCCGGCGGCAGCGAGTCCGCCATCCACCCGATCACCATCGCGTCGTTCTCGTCGATGCAGGCCCTCTCGCGCCGCAACGACTCCCCCGAGACGGCCTCCCGGCCGTACAGCGTCGACCGCGACGGCTTCGTCATGGGCGAGGGCGCCGGCGCGCTGGTGCTCGAGACGGAGGAGCACGCGCTCGCCCGCGGAGCCCGCATCTACGCCGAGGTCGTGGGCGGCGGCGTCACCGCCGACTCGTACCACATCACGGCGAACGACCCCGAGGGTCGCGGCGCCAGCCGTGCGGTGCGCCTCGCGCTGGAGCAGGCGGGCGCGTCGCCCGACGAGGTCACCCACATCAACGCCCACGCCACGAGCACGCCGGTCGGCGACCCGTCGGAGTACGTCGCGCTGCGCGAGGTCTTCGGCGACCGCGTCCACGACATCCCCGTCTCGGCGACCAAGGCCTCGACGGGTCACCTGCTCGGCGGGACGGGTGCGCTGGAGGCCGTCTTCACCGTCTTCGCCCTGCGCGACCGGGTGGCCCCGCCGACGATCAACCTCACCGAGCAGGACCCGGCGATCCCGCTGAAGGTCTCCGGCACGCCGCAGCCGCTCGGCGACGGCCCCCAGCTCGCGATCAGCAACTCGTTCGGCTTCGGCGGCCACAACGCCGTCGTCGCGATCCGCTCGTACGACGCCTGACGCACGGGTACGACGACGAAGGCCCCGGTCGCATGACCGGGGCCTTCGTCGTCTCACCGCGGGCGGGCGGGCTGCGCACGGAGCGCAGTGGCCGGGCCCGCCGCGGGATTCGCTGGGGCGGGAGTCAGCCCACCTTGTGCAGCCAGACGACCGACGTGTCGTCGTGGGCGTGCCGGAACGGCTCCAGCTCGTCATCCCACGCCTGGCCCAGCGCCAGCCGCAGCTCGCGGTGCAACTCGAGCGCGCTGGAGC
>JAEWDJ010000116.1 GCA_023390155.1 Actinomycetes bacterium
GCCGAAGCCTCGGCGCTCACTCCGCCTGCGTCGCGCGCGCCGTCCGCCGCCGCCTCAGCAGGGTCAGCCCCACCGCCAGCGCGCCGAGCCCGCCGCCCGCGAGCACGAACAGCCCGGTCCCGTCGCCGCCCGTGAAGGGGAGCAGAAGGGTGCTGCTGCGCACGTTGACCACGTCGATGTCGGGGTTGATGTGGTCGGCATCCACCGTGTCCTTCGTGATCTGGAACGGGATCTTCTCGGCGAGGAGCTCGTACCCGGCCGGCGCGACCACCTCGACGAGCCAGTAGTAGTTCCAGCGACGATCGCCGGGCTGCAGCTGGACGCCCTCCGCCCAGTCGGAGTACCGGGCGCGGAAGGTGCACGAGGTCGCGTCGCCCGTGGTCATGTCGCAGACGAGGCCGGTCGCCCGGGCGCCGGTGTCGGCGTTGTCCGTGATCGAGAAGTCCGGGTTCTCGAGGTGCGAGTAGTAGATCGCGAACTTCGCGCCCGCGAGCGGGTGGTCGTCCTGGTCGACCTTGTTCACGGTCACGCTGCCGTACTTCGAGCGCGCGGGCGGGGTGACGATGACCTGGCCCTCGAAGCTCACGAGCGCGCGGAGCGCGTCGCTCACCGGCACGTCGTGCGTGATCGGGTCGCTCGGCAGGTCGATGACGGCCTGTGCGCCGACCGGGTACGTGCCGGGATCATGGGAGGTGACGGGCAGGACCGCGCGCCCGTTCGCGTCGAACGCGACCATCGTGGAGGTCGCCGCCGGGTCGCCTCCGGGCACGCTGAGCTTCGCGTCGCCGAGGGTGAAGCGCATCTTCGCGGCGCCGATGAGCGGGATCTCCGCATCCGGGAGGGTCACCACGGCCTGCGAGGTCGCGTCGATGTCGAGGGTGTTCGGCTGCATCGCCAGGCTCGGCTTCAGGAGGAACGTGAAGTACCCGACGTGCTCGCGCGTCGGCTCGTCGCCGAACCACGCGACGTAGACGGGGACGCGGCCGGCGAGGTGCCGCGGCGCCCCGACGACCAGCTTGCCGTCGACCATCGTGCCGGTCACGCCGACCGTGTCGTCGTCGCCGAAGTACACGATGCTGTCGGTGCTCGGCTGGGGGAGGGAGATGGTGACGGGCGAGGTGCTGTACGCCCCGAGGCTGGTGTCGACGTCCGGGTTGCCGAGCTGCCCGTACCAGGCGGCGCCCCACGCCCACGCGTTGGTGAGGGCGGCCGGGTCGAAGGCGCCGATCATCGTCGCGTGCGATGTCCCGGCATAGACCTTGTCCGCTTTCAGCGGCACGCCGGGCGAACGCTCGAGCCGCAACGGGATGTCGCTGCTCGCGAGCTCTGCGGTCGTCCGGCCGAGCTGACCGTAGCCGTTGCTGCCCCACGCGACGACCGTGCCGTCGAGGTCGATGCCGAAGACCGTGAGATCCCACGTGGAGATCGAGCGCAGCCGCAGCTGGTCGCCGCCCTCGTCCAGCACCGGGATGGGCACCGAGGTGTCCCCGGCTGCGGCGGGGTTGCCGAGAGCCCCCTGGGCGTCGGAGCCCCAGGACCAGACGCGACCCTGCGCGTCCAGCCCGTAGGCGTTGGTGTAGCCGGCGGCGACCTGGGTGAACGAGAGCTGGTTGCCTGCGCCGTCCCGGACCGGGCGGGGCCGGCCGGTGGTGCCGCCCGGGGAGCCGAGCTGCCCGCTCGAGTTGTCGCCCCAGCCCCAGGCCTTGCCGTCCAGGTCGATGCCGATGGCGAAGTCCTCGCCGCCCTCGATGCTCGCGAAGCGCATCGGGGCGCCGCTCGCGTCGAGCACCGGCGTGGCGACGGTGGACACCGGCGTGATGAACACGCTGCCGTTGCTCACGCCGCCGAGCTGCCCGTAGTAGTTGCGGCCCCACGCCCACGCGCTGCCGTCCGCCTCCAGCCCGAAGGCGAAGCTCGTGCCGGTGGAGACCTGGCTGAACGTCATCTGGCGCCCGGCCGCGTCCTGCACGGGCACGGGGGTGACCTTGCCGGCGATCACGTCGCCCGTCGGCACGGACGGGTTGCCCAGCTGGCCGAAGTTGTTGCGCCCGTACGTCCAGGCCTTGCCGGCCTCGTCGAGCACGACGGAGAAGTTGCCGCTCGCCGACATCCCGGTCGCGCGGAGCTGCTCACCCGCCGAGTCCAGCACCGGCACGGGGTAGGGCGCGAAGATGTAGCGGCCGATGTACTCGCTGTTGCCGAGCTGGCCGAAGCCGTTGATGCCCCAGCTCCACGCCTTGCCCTCGGTGTCGAGCCCGAGGCTGAAGTTGGAGCCGGGGGCGATGCTCTCGAAGGCGATGGTGCGGGACCGGCCGGGGAACTCCAGCTCGGTCCCGCCGAGCACGCTGCCCGACCACTCGGGGAGCGGAGATCCCGGGTCCGGCGACGCGGGCGCCGTCTTCATCGAGCCGGTACCGGGCTGCGCCACCGCCGGCGCCGGCGCGGCCGTCGTGCCGGCCGTCAGGGCGCCGAGCAGTGCGGCCACGGCCAACAGGATCCTAGGGGTGCGCGACACGCGGTGCTCCAAACCTCGGCGGACGATGCGCGGGACTCCGCGCGAGAAATGTGACGCTCTCACATTGATGCCCCGAGCATAACGACCCTTTTCGCGGTGCGACCGGGACGGAGGACCACCTGAGCCGCTCCGATCGGCGGTCGTGCACGCAGACGCGTGCTCGTCGCTCGGCAGAGCGCGGACGCTTCACTGGAATTCGCGTCGTCTGCACTGCGCCGACGCCTCCTCCGCACGGCTGTTCCCGACTGTGCACTGCACTTCCACGGCATCCCGCCCGCAGCGATCGTCCCGGCCCATACGGTCGTCACCGATCCGCACGCGTCGGGTCCGATCCCCTCACCGGTCGGGCCGTCGTCTCAGACGGCGCCGGATCACGGGGCCGCTGACCTGCGCCCCCGCACCACACAGGAAAGGGCCATTGGTGAACACCAATCACAGACAGCGATTCGGGCGCGCGGCAGCCGCTCTGGTCGCCGCGGGCATGCTCAGCATGCTGAGCGTCGCGATGCCGGCAGCGGCCGTCGACCCGTACAACATCGACCCGACCAAGACGGGCGACATCTACCTCACGAAGTACTCCACGCCGGAGAACGAGGTCACCACACAGCAGGGCACGGGCAAGGAGAACCCGACCCCGCCGACCGCCGGCTCCGTCGCCCTCGACGGCGCGAAGTTCCAGCTCTACAAGGTCGACAAGACCGGGATGGACCTGACCACGGGCGCGGGCTGGAGCGAGCTCCAGAACCTCATCACCACCGTCGGACCGAACCCGTCCCAGGCCGCCCTCGCCGGCGTCAGCGGTGTCAGCGTCGTTCCGCAGGGCCCCGAGAAGATCACGCAGACGGGCGGCAAGATCACCTGGCCCACCCTGCCGCTCGGCCTCTACTACGTCACCGAGACCTTCACCCCGGCCGGCCACAAGGCCTCGGCGCCGTTCTTCGTGACCCTCCCGATGACCGACCCGGTCAACCTGAACGCGTGGATGTACCAGGTGTACGTCTACCCGAAGAACGCTCAGGACTCCACGGTCAAGATCCCGATGGACACCGACGTGCACGTCCCCGGTGACGCGCTCGCGTGGGAGATCCGCACCAAGATCCCCGCCACGACGGTCACCACGATGCGCTTCGAGGACGTCCTGGACCCGGCGCTCACCTTCAACTCCGCCGAGGTCAAGTACGGCGACAGCTGGGCGAGCGGCACCGCTCTCGCCGCGAGCGACTTCACCGCGACGTACGACGCCGCGACCCGCAAGGTCACCGTGACCCTCACGCCGACCGGTCTCGCGAAGATCAACCTCGCCCCGGGCAAGACCGTCTTCGTCCACATCAACACGATCGTGAACGACAAGTACGTCGGCCCCGTCGACAACCAGGCGACGGTCATCACCAACAAGCCGGGCTCGACCACCGAGACCGAGCAGGTCACCACCCCGACCACCGAGTCGAAGTACGGCAAGCTCACGGTCAACAAGATCGACAGCAAGACCAAGCAGCCGCTCTCGGGCGCCAAGTTCGCCGTGTACTACTCGCACGTCGCGGGCCCGAACCTGCCGACCGGCACCGACCCGAAGACGAGCATGGTCCCGACCAACGCCGTGTGCGACATGACCGCCGCCGGCGTGACCTCGTGCACCGACGAGCTCCGCTACTCGGACTTCGCCGAGGGCACCCAGCTCTCGGCCGGCGACAGCCGATGGAACTACTACTGGCTCGTGGAGACCAAGGCCCCGAACGGCTTCGAGCTCCTCACCAGCCCGATCGGCTTCCAGATCACCAAGGACAACACCAACTCCGCCTTCGAGCTCCCCGCCATCACGGTGGAGAACGTGCAGCGCGGTGGCGGTCTGGTCCTGCCCTTCACCGGTGGCGCCGGTTCGGTCATCTTCATCGCCGGCGGCATCGCGCTGTTGGCCGGTGGCATCACCCTGATGCTCATCCGCACCCGCCGCAAGACCGCGGCGGAGGCCGAGGCCGGCGTCTGATCGACGTCGCCTGACCGACGGCCCGGCCGGCGCGGTGCCTGCGCACCGCACCGGCCGGGTCGACACCCGATCAACCGAACGACGAACCGGCGAGCGAAGGGGAGACGATGCGGCGGCTGCTATCCGCGAGGGCCGAACGCCTGGTGATCACGCTGATCGTGTTCGCCGGGGTCTTCGTCCTGCTCTACCCCACCACGGCGAACTGGTTCTCCTCGCTCGGCTTCGTCGAGCAGAAGGGCTCGTACAAGACCGCGGTGGACGAGCTCAGCGAGAAGCAGCGGAAGACGCTCATCGACGGGGCGCGCGAGTACAACAAGCGCCTCCCGCTCGGGCCGCTCCGCGATCCGTACATGGTGTCGGACGAGGGGGACGTCGTAGACCTCCGCGAGGATCTGAAGGACTACGACGCCGAGCTCGACTTCGGGGACGGCCTCATCGGCTTCGTCGAGATCCCGGCCATCACGGTCTCCCTCCCGATCTACCACGGCACCGACCCCGACACGCTCGACAAGGGTGCGGGCCACCTGCACGGCTCCGCCCTCCCGGTCGGCGGAGCCTCCTCCCACGCGGTGATCACCGCGCACTCCGGCCGCGCGAACGCCAGCCTCTTCACCAACCTCGACAAGGTGAAGAAGGGCGACGTGGTGATCTCCGAGGTCGCCGGCGAGCGGTTCTACTACCGGGTAGACAACATCGAGATCGTCGACCCGGTCTACACCGGCGACAAGCTCCAGCAGGTCAAGGGCAAGGACTACATCACGCTCCTGACCTGCACCCCCACTGGCGTGAACTCGCACCGCCTCCTCGTCCGGGCGGAGCGGATCCCCGCGCCGGCAGCCGAGAAGGCGGCCGACGAGATCGCGGCGACCGACTACGTCCCGGACTTCCCGTGGTTCTTCCTCGCGCTCCTGGGAGCGCCGCTGCTGACCTGGTTCGGCCTCGGACTCCTGGACCGGCGCCGGCGCGGTGC
>JAEWDJ010000129.1 GCA_023390155.1 Actinomycetes bacterium
CCTCGACGCGGCTCACGGACGCCGTCGCGTGCGCTTCCACGGCGGCGTCGCCGGCCAGGACGGCCCGCTCGCGCGCCTCCCGCTCGACGTCGTCGAGCTGCCTACTTGACGGCGCCGGCATAGAGTCCGCTCACGAAGTAGCGCTGGGCGAAGATGAAGATGAGCAGCACCGGGAGGCTCATGATCAGCACCGCCGCCATGATGTTGCCCCAGTCGGCCACGTATTGCGCCTTGAAGTAGAGCATGCCGGTCGTGAGCGTCCGCTTGGTCGGATCGGTGAGGAGCAGCTGCGGGACGAGGTAGTCGTTCCAGATGCTCACGCCCTGGAGGACCCAGAAGGTGGCGATCGCGGGCCGCGCGAGCGGGAAGTAGATCCGCCGGAACAGCTGGAAGTAGCCGACCCCGTCGACGATGGCCGCCTCCACGATCTCCTTCGGCACCTGGCGCATGAAGGCGGCCATGAGGAAGATGCCGAACGGCAGGGCTCCCGCGATGTAGATCAGGATGACGCCGGCGTAGCTGTTGATCAGCCCGAGGTCGCGCACCACGCGGAACTGCGGGACCAGCGCGAGCTGCATCGGGAGGAAGATCCCGGCGGCGAGGAGCAGGTACACCCACGAGCTGATCCGGCTCAGCCGGCGCACGATGGCGTAGCTCGCGAGCGCCGCGATCACGGTGGCGATCGTCATGCTCACGACGGTCAGGAGGATCGAGTTCGCGAAGAGGTTCGGGAAGTCGCCCTTCACCCACGCGGTGATAAAGCTGTCGAAGGTGGGGTGGATCGGCAGCCCGGTCGGGTTCGTCAGCACCTCGATGTTCGATTTGAAGGCGGTGATGATCACGATGACGATCGGGTACACCATGATCACGCTGAGCACGATCAGGAGCAGGTTGACGGGGACGCGGCGCGCGAAGCGCTGCAGGCTTCGGGAGGTGGTCACTGGGCGCTCTCCTCGGCGATCTTGTTGTTGAGCTTGTTCTGCAGTGCGGCGATGACGATCAGGATCACGATGACGAGCATCGCCATCGCCGACGCGTAGCCGAAGTTGTTGGCGACCGTGCCCTCGTGGAAGACCTGCGTCATGAAGAGCTCGGTCTGATGCCCCGGGCCGCCTCTGGTCATCAGATAGACGGTGTCGAAGGCTCGGAGCGCTCCGTTGATCGAGAGGACGAGCACGAGGCCGAACGAGGGCAGCATGAGCGGCATGGTGATGTACCGGAGGGCCTTCCAGCCCCGGGCCCCGTCGACGCGCGCCGCCTCGTTGATCTCGCCCGGGATGGTGCTGAGGCCGGCCAGGAAGATGACGATGTTGAAGCCGAGCCCGCTCCAGAGGTCGACCAGGATCACGCTGAACAGCGCCAGGTTGTAGTTCCCGAGCCAGTCCTGGGCGAGACCGCCGAGGCCGAGGCCGCGAAGGAGCGTGTTGATCGTGCCCGTGTTCGGGTCGTACATGAAGCTCCAGGTGAACACGATGGCCACCGGGCTGATCACGATCGGCGCGAAGAAGATCGCCCGGTAGATGTTGCCGGCGCGCAGCTGCCGGTTCAGCAGGACCGCGATCAGGAAGGCGAGCACGGTCTGGACCACGACCTTGAAGAAGGCGTAGATCAGCGTGTTGCCGACCGACTGCATCAGCACCGGGTCGCCCGAGAAGATGCGGACGAAGTTGTCGAGCCCGATGAAGTCCCACGGGCGGTTGAAGCCCCGCGCGTCCGTGAAGCTCGCGACCACGACCTGGCCGATCGGGTAGATGGTGAAGACCAGGTAGAGCACCAGGGCCGGCGCGACCGCGATCCAGAACTTGCCCCGCGAGCCGCGGTCCTTCCAGAGCCGCCGCGCGGGTCTGGACTGCTCGATGCGGTCCATCGGGAGGATTCGCGGGTCCTCTGTTCTCGTGTTCGTCACCGTGCCCTGCTCCTTGCGATCGTCGTTGATGTCGTTCCCCGCGACAGTGATGTAGCAATACTACACAAAGTCCCGCCGCTGGTTCGTCCCGATGCGGATGGGCCGCCGAAGAGTCCCCTTCGGGCCCCGCTCTGACGCCTCCATCGCTAGTGTCACTACTCCGCGTCCGCCGGCGACGCGGTCGCGACGAGGGCGTTATCCGCGATCACCACGGCGCTTCGCGCGTCCAGGCGGATGCCGTCCACCGGCAGCGGGCCCGCATCCACGGCCTCCGGTCGCAGGAGGACGGGATCCTGGATCCCCGGCAGCTCCGCGGCGATCTCGACCGGGTCCTCTCCGGTGTTGACCACCACGATCGCCGCACTGCCCGCGCGGTCGCGCCACACGCTGTGCCTCACGGCGTCAGGAGCCGGCTCGGTACCGCCGGCGAGCCGGACGTCCACGGCGGTCGCGGCGTCGAGGCTCCCGTTCCAGAGCACGTCCGCCAGCCTGGCGCGCAGAGCGTCGACCCTGCCCGCGTAGGCGACGGTCTCGGGCATGTCCGCCGGCCTGCCCTTGAAGTTGTAGGGCTCCAGGCTCATCCCGTAGCCGTGGAGCAGGCACTGGTTCACCAGGTTGCGGTCGTCGAAGCCGATCAGCGCCGTCACGATGCGCGCGTCCGGCCGGAGCATCCGCCCGGTCGGCACGTGCCGCGGCGAGTGGCTGCGGAAGTACGACACGTCGTAGTGCTCGAACTGTGCGTCGTAACACCCCTCGGCCGCGATCACGAACTCCGGGTGATGCGGCAGGGCGGCACGGCGGATGTCCTCGACGAAGTCCCCGTCCCACAGGTACGTCGACGCGCCGGGCTCGTGCCCGTGGTCGGTGGCGAAGCACAGCAGCGCGCGCCCGTGATACAGCGACTCGTCGGCCAGGATGCCGTCGGCGCCCCACGCCGCGAGGCCGGCGACCTCGTCGGCGAAGCGACGGCGCAGCCGGGGGCTCGAGAAGCACAGAGGCACGTACCACGGGGTGTTCACGCCGTAGCGCTTGCGGGAGCTGAGGTAGACCGGTCCCGGTTGCGCGTACGGCTGGCCGTTCGCGTCGAGGCACACGTCGCCGGCGAAGTCGTCCCAGTTCGGGCCCGGCTTCTCCACCCACTGGTACTTCACGTACAGCACGGTCTTGACGTCCAGCTCGCGGGCGCGGTCCAGCGCACGGCGCAGGCCCGCCTCGCCGCCGAGCTTCCCCGACACCCGGTGCACGGGGACGAGGCCGTCCTGGCCGCCCTCGTTCCAGCCGACGATCTGGATGGCGCCGATGCCGTTCGCCGCGCACTCCTCGATGATGCCGACGAGGTCGTCGAAGGTGTGGCGGGGGTCGTTCTCGGTGGACATGAGCTGCACCTGCAGCCAGGACCGTGGCTCGTCCAGCCAGGCGGCGCCGCCGGTCCGCGAGGGCTTCCGGCCTTCCCGCAGCGCGGGCAGAGCGGCCTCCCACGCTCCCTCGTAGAAGTCGAGGGACATCGTGGGGACGCTCGGCGTCTGGTCGCGCACGTCCGGGAGGTGGATGGCGTCGAACGTGATGGCCGCACCGTCGGCCGGGATGCGACTCATGCTGTCGCGATATCCCGGCTCGAGCGATGCCCGCCAGCCGATGAACTCCAGCGTCGGGGTCGCCGGCCGGACCAGCAGCCCGCCCTCGCCCGCGTCGAGCTGTACGAAGGGCGAGGTCGGGTTGCAGACCACCTCCGGGCGCAGGTTGGTGCTCGCGTAGTCCGGGAACTCCGTGCCCCAGTACGGGGAGTTGTTCTCGAACCGCGGGAGGAGCTCCACCCGGGTGCCCTGGCTGTAGTCGACCCCGCGCCACTCGAGCCGCTCCCCCGCCTCCGGGGCGATGCCCCGGATCGACGGGAAGCGCACGGCCTCGACGCCCGCCTCCGGCAGCCGGGCGTGCAGGTCGAGGAGCAGCCGCCCGCCCGTGAAGCGCGCGGAGACCCGCAGCTCGCCGGGGACGGCCGACCCGTCGGAGGCGACGAGGTCGTCCCAGCGCAGATCGACGGCGTCGCCGGCGGGCGAGACCTCGGCGGAGCCGAGCCGCTGGTCCGCCGTCCGGACGACGACGGTCCTGTCGCCGCCCCGCGGGAGCTCGAGCACGAAGAGCCCTCCCCCGTCGCCGGCGCCGACGAACGACCCGAGGGAGGCGTGCGACAGCCGTCGCAGCACACCCGTCCCGTCGTCGAACTCGGCCAGGGCACGGTCGTCCCGGATGGTGTGGTGTCGGGTCATCGTGGTCTTCCTCGGGGGTGCGTCAGACCGCGAACGCCCGGCCGGGCGTCCTCTCGGACGCGCGTATCGGCCGGGCGCTCAGGCGGGAGGGTTACTTGTTGTCGGCGAGGTACTGCTTGAGCGTCACGTCGAGCTCGTCCAGCACCTCCGTCGTGGACTTCTGGTTTCCGATCACGTTCTGCAGGCCGACCAGGAGCGCATCCTGCACGGTCTTCGCGGTCGGCGAGAAGGCGGCGATGAAGGTCTTGCCCTCCCACGCCTTCTGCATGTCCGGGTACAGCGGGTCGACATCGGCGCCGACCTCGACGGTCTTGGTCGTCGGGAACAGCTTCACACTGCTGAGGAAGGTCTTGTAGACGTCGTCCTCGAAGAAGTAGTTCAGGAACTTCTGCGCGGCCTCGACCTTGTCGTTGCCGGGGTTGACGCCGAAGCGCACCTGGTAGGTGCCCCACATGTCCTTCGACGGCTCGTCGACGGTCGGGAAGTTCATGTAGCCCACGTCGAGGTTGGCCTTGCGGGCGTCCGGCAGAACCCAGGTGGCCGGCCACATCGCGGCCTTGCCCTGCAGGAAGGCCGACTGCGCGGCGGTCTCGCTGGTGCCCAGCGGGTCCGGCATGTAGTACGGCACGAGCTGCTTGACGATGTCGAGCGACTCCTTCCAGGCCGTGCTGTCGGCGAAGGTCGCCTTGCCGGCGGACATCTCGGCGGCGAGCTTCTCGTTCGCTCCGTGCTCGGCGAGCGCGTAGTAGACGATGAACTGCGGCCACCAGTTGTCCTGTGCCGACATCGCGATCGGGGTGATGCCCGCGTCGAGCAGCTTCTTCGAGTCGGCGAGGAACTCCGTGTAGGTGGTCGGCGGCTCGGTGATGCCGGCCTGCTCGAAGAGCGCCTTGTTGTAGATGATCCCGTTGCCCGACAGCGAGACGGGCACGTTGTAGGCGTCGCCGTCCGGGCTGTCGCGGAGGCTCTCCTTCGCGGCGTCGGTGTTCAGCTTGTCGAGGTAGTCCCCACCGTCCTTGGTGAGGTCGGTCGCGAAGCCGTCGCGGACGAAGTCCTTGATGTTGCCGATGTCGAAGCCGTAGATGTCCGGCCCCGCGCCGCCCGAGAGGCGGGTCTTCAGGATGTTGTCGTAGTCGTTCGTGTTGACGAACTCGGCGTTGACGGTGATGTTCGGGTTCTTCTTCTCGAACGAGGCGATCACATCCTTGTACGCCTGGTCCGCGTCGCCGCCGTCGCCCCACATCAGGAAGCTCAGCTGCGTCTTTCCATCGCCGGACTGCGCTCCGCAGCCGGACAGGGTCACCACGGTCGCCAAGGCGGCTACGCCGGCTGCGACCTTGAGCCACTTCTTCATGGCTTCTCCTTATATATCGTCAGTGACGGGTTATGTGGTCTGGTGCCGACCACGAGTGAGGTGCTGGTGTAGCGATACTACATGGATTGGGCCGATTCGTCATCTCGAAGGCAAATCCGGGCCGTGAGGACCGCCGGAAGTTGGGTTTCACTACGAATATCGGCCGGAAGTCGCGTAGTCTCCCTACCCGTGACCACTCCGACCGCGGCCATCGGCCGCCGCCTGACCATCAACACCGTCGTCCGCCGCCATCAGATCGAGGCGACCCGCACCCGGGCGCTCTGGGAGGACGAGAGCGCCCTGCACGACCCCGATGTCGTCGAGCGCTTCTCCGCCGCCGTGCGCGCGGGCATCCCGGACGCCCGGGTGACCTGGGCTCTCTCCTGGGCGGCGCTCCACGAGGACTCCCCTCGCTATCGGGACGTGCGCCGAGCGGTCGCGCGGGCGGCAGCCGACCACGGGGACGACGTCGTCTTCGTCCCGGGCGGCTACTTCCCCAACCTCTACGGCACCCGCGACGATGTGGCCCGCGACATCGCCGACGCCGGGCGGAGGATCGCGGACGAGTTCGGCACCCCGCCGCGCTCGCTCGTCGCCGGATTCCTGTCGGGCGAGAACACGGCACGCGCAGCCGAGACCGGCATCACCGCAGTGCAGGGCAACATCTGGAGCCAGTTCGACATCGACCTCCAGGACGGGGACGGCTCGATCGCATACCCCTACTACCCCTCGCGCCGGAACTTCATCGCGCCAGGGGCGGGCGGCGACCGGGTGCCCGTCCCGACGTTCGACGGCTGGACGGTCGACCTCGTCGCCGCGCGCGCCGCGGGCATGTCGGAGGCGGGGGACGCCGAGCAGTTCAACTCCCGGCTCGGGCTCGGACCGATCGAGACGCTGCACCGGCTCCCCCGCGAGGACGCGCTCCGGGAGCTCGACGCGACGAGCGAGGCGCACCTCTCGGAGCGCAACGTGCAGCGCAACGGACTGGGCTGGCTGACGGTGAACTACGAGATCGCCGAGGTGGCGCGCGGACTCCGACAGGACCCGTCGATCCTGCGCGACTGGAGCGGCTGGCTCGCGGGCCTGCGCGAACGTCACGCCGATCTCTCCGCACCGACGCTGGCGGAGCTCGGGGACGAGTGGACGCGCGTGCACGCCGACAACTCGGCCCTCGACTACCTGCTCCGCCAGGAGGGGACCGGGGTGCAGGCGTCCCGCGCTGGCGAGCGCGTCACCTGGTTCATGACCGACCGGTTCCGGCTCGGCGTGGTCGACGGCCTCGGCGCGCCGGCCGTGTTCGACTTCACCGCCTACGACGAGGTGCCGGCGGAGCCCGACCGCCCCGGCGAGCGCCGCTGGAGCGTGCTCGGCGAGCTCAACCAGAAGCGCACCCGGCCGCAGGACGAGCCGGTTCCCCTCCCCCGCTTCCTCGACACCCACCCGGCGGTCGCGGCCGCACTGGAGGAACGGTACGGCGACGCTCCGGAGCTGGACGATCTCGTCGACCGCAGGAAGAGCTGACCATGACCATCGCCCTGGAGCATCTGACCGTCGAGCACGCGGAGCGCCCGGTCGGCGTCGACGTCCGGCCGCGGTTCGGCTGGTGGATCGCCGCCAGCGCCGACGGCGCCGCCCAGCGGTCGTACCGGGTGACCGTGTTCGATGGCGACCGCGTCATCTGGACATCCGGCGAGGTCGCCTCCGACGCGTCGGTGGACGTCGGGTACGACGGACCGCCGCTGGTGTCGCTCCACGAGTACCGCTGGTCGGTCGCCGTGGTGACGAGCGCAGGGGCGGCGGGGGCCGGGAGCGTCTTCACGACCGGCGTGCTCGACGAGGCGGACTGGCGGTCGGCGCAGTGGATCGGCTACCCGCACCCGAGCGGAGCCGCACCGCTTCTGCGCACCGAGTTCGCCGTCCGGAACGGCCTGCGCCGGGCGCTGCTGGTGGTCGCCGCCGGCGGCTACGCCCGCGTGCAGGTCAACGGCGCTCTCGCCGGACCGGCCGTGCTGAGCCCCGGCTTCACCGACTACGACGAGACGGCGCAGTACACCGTGTCGGACGTGACCGACCTCCTCGTCCCGGGAGGCGCCGCCGTCGCGGTGGAGCTCGGGCGCGGCTTCTACGGGATGACGGCGGCCAACACCTGGAACTGGGAGACGGCGCCCTGGCACGACGAGCCCTGCGTCCGTCTGCTGCTGCGCCTCGACTACGGCGACGGGTCCGTGGAGCACGTGGTCACCGATCCCTCGTGGCACGCCGTCGACGGCCCCACGCGGTTCGACGACCTGTACGCCGGCGAGGACTTCGACGCACGGCTCGAGCACGCCGGCGCCGCGCGGTTCGGCTTCGACGACCGCGCCTGGGCGAAGGCGCTCCCGGCGGCCGGCCCGCGGGGGCGGCCGGTGCACCAGCGGCAGCAGCCGATCGGGGTGGTCGAGGACTTCGAGCCGGAACAGGTCACCCGGCTCGCGAGCGACCGCTGGGTCGTCTCCTTCCCCCGGGTCATCGCGGGCTGGGTCGCGGTCGAGGTCCCGGCCACACCGGGGGAGACGATCGAGCTCCGCTACGGCGAGCGCCTCCGCGCCGACGGGACGCCGAACTCCGACGACGAGAAGGGCTACTTCGCGGGGCGCTTCCAGACCGACCGGGTGATCGCGGGCGCGGAACCGCTCACGTGGGAGTCGCGTTTCAGCTACAAGGGCTTCCAGCACGTCGAGGTGCGGGCGGCGGCTCTGCCCCGGCTGCGCGCGCGGTCGGTGCACACCCTCGTTCGCCGCAGCGGCTCGTTCTCGTGCAGCAGCCCCCTGCTGACGACGCTGCACGAGCTGACCGTGCGGACGGTGCTGAACAACCTCCACGGCATCCCGACGGACACCCCGAAGTACGAGAAGAACGGCTGGACCGGCGACGGGATGGTGGGGGCCGAGCTCATGCTGCTCAACCTGGACGCACACGAGCTGCTGGCGAAGTGGGTGGCCGACGTCGCCGCCTCACGACACGGCGAAGGGGCGCCCGAGGTCATCGCGCCGCACGGCGGTTGGACGATGGACTGGTCTCCCGCGCCGACCTGGCACGCCGCGCTGCTGCTGGTCCCGTGGGAGCTGTACCGGCAGCGCGGGGATGTGCGCGTGCTCGCGGACGTGTGGCCCGACGCGGCCGACTACCTGCGCTTCGAGCTCGCGCGGCGACGCGGCGGCGTGGCGCACACCACGCTCGGCGACTGGGTCGGCCCGGGCACGGACGCGGGTGGGGGGAACCCGGCCGAGGATCTCCGGGTCTCGGCGACGGTCTTCCTGATCGCGATGCTCGACACGGCGGCGGGGATGGCGACGGTCCTGGGCGAGGACGGGAGCGAGTGGCGGGATGCGGCGGCGGAGGTC
>JAEWDJ010000162.1 GCA_023390155.1 Actinomycetes bacterium
CCCCCCCCCCCTGCCCCCCGGGGCCCCCCCCCCGGGGCGCCCCCGGGGGCCACCCCACCCCCGAAGGAGCATCATGCGCCTGCGAACCCGGCCGCTCACGGCGACGCTGTACGTCGTGCCGGCCCTCGCGCTCATCGCACTGTTCGTGTACTACCCGCTCGTGGCCAACGTCGGCTTCGGGTTCTTCCGGTTCAGCGCCGGCGGCTCCGCGATGGAGTTCGTCGGGCTCGACAACTACCTGCGGCTGTTCTCCGACCCGATCGTCGGCACCGCGCTCCGCAACAACGCGGTCTACGCCGTCGTCTCCGTCGTCTTCCAGGTCGGCGGCGGCCTGGTGATCGCCGCCTGGCTGACGCGGACCGTCGGCCGTCGGATCGGCGCCGTCCTCCGCAGCGTCTACTTCCTCCCGGCGGTCATCTCCATGACGGTGATCGCCCTGCTGTTCACGTTCGTCTACGACGCGCGCTCCGGCCTGCTCAACTCCCTGCTCGCCGCCGTGCACCTCGACGGCCTCCAGCACGCCTGGCTGGCCGACCCGTCCACGGCCATGGGCTCCGTGATCGCGGTGTCGCAGTGGCAGAGCATGGGCTACGTCTGCATGCTCTACGTGGTCGCCCTCCAGCAGATCCCCGACGAGCTCTACGAGGCCGCGTCGCTCGACGGAGCGGGTGGGGTTCGCCAGTTCTTCAACGTCACCGTGCCGCAGGCGAAGGAGATGATCTTCGTCGCGATGATCCTCACGGTCTCCGGATCGATCACCGTGTTCAGCGAGCCGTACATCCTCACCAACGGCGGCCCGGGCACGACGACCCAGGTGCTGGCCACCTACATGTACAACCAGGGCTTCTTCCAGAACCAGATGGGCTACGCGTCGGCGATCGCCTCGCTGATCTTCGTGATCACGCTCGTGCTCTCCCTGGTGCAGATGCTCGCGTTCCGCACCGGAAAGGACTGAGATGGCACGCCTGCGCCGCACCCCGGTCTATCTGATCCTCGCGCTCTACGCCGTCGTCGTCGCCTACCCGCTGCTGTGGATGCTGGGCAGCTCGTTCAAGTCGTCGAAGGAGATCTACAGCGCGCCGTGGTCGCCGCCGTCGGTCTGGCTGGTCCAGAACTACGCCGAGGCGTGGAACCGCGGCATCTCGGCCTACTTCCTCAACTCCCTCTTCGTGACGGCGGTCGCCACGGTCGCCACGGTCGCCGTGGCCGCGCTGTGCGCGTACGGGATGACGCTCCTGCCCGGGCGGGTGGCGACGGCAATGCTCGTGGTCGCCCTCGGCGGGCTGGTCGTGGCGCCCCAGGTCAGCCTCATCCCGCTGTACCGGCTGCTCGACCTGCTGGGGCTGCTCAACACGAGTTGGGCGATGATCCTGCCGTACATCGCGTTCCGGCTGCCCATGGCGATCCTCCTGATCCGCTCGGTCTTCCTGGCGATCCCGCGGGAGCTGGTGGACGCGGCCGTCATCGACGGCTGCTCGTCCCTCCAGATCCTCCGCCGGGTGTACCTGCCGCTCAGCCGCTCGGTGCTCGCGACGGCCGCCGTGCTGACCGCGTACTTCGCCTGGAACGAGTTCCTGTTCGCGATCGTCTATGTCGACTCCGACGAGCTGCGCACCATCCCGGCGGGCCTCATGTCGTTCCGGGACGCGCTCTCGACCGATTGGGGCGTGCTGCTCGCCGGACTGGTGCTGGCGGCCCTGCCGATCGTCCTCGTCTTCCTGTTCCTCCAGCGATACTTCGTCGCCGGCGTGGCCGCCGGCAGCGTGAAAGGGTGACATCCATGAACACCGCAGAGACCCTGCTCGCGGAGCTCCACTCCGTGCCGGCCGGCTCGGTCGCCGGCATCGGCGACAACGTGCTCGACTGCTACGTGGACGAGGGGCTCGCCTATCCGGGCGGGAACGCCCTCAACGTGGCCGCCTACTCGCGGCGCCTGTTCGGCTCGCGCGCGTCCTACCTCGGCATCGTCGGCACCGACCGGTTCGCCGACCACCTGCTCAACGTGCTCGGCCGCATCGGGGTGGAGACGCCGGGCGTGCGGCGCGCGGCCGGCCCGAACGGCATGGCCTTCGTCGCGCTGGATGCGGACGGCGATCGGCGATTCGTCGGCTCGAACCGCGGCGGGGTGCAGGAGGGGCTGCGCCTGCGTGTGACCGAGGCGGACCGGGAGCACCTGGCCGGCTTCGCGAGCATCCACACCTCCACCTACTCCGCCATCGACGCCGACGTGGCCCTGCTCGCGGAGGGCTCGAGCGTCTCGTTCGACTTCTCCACGGATGTCGAGCGCGCTCGCATCGCCCGCCTGGCACCCGCACTCGGGGTCGCCTTCTTCTCGGGCGCCGCCCTCACGGCGGCGGAGGTCGACGAGCTGGGCGAGTACGCGATCGCATCGGGCTGCGGCAGCGCCGTCGTCACGCTCGGCTCGCGGGGAGCCGTGGGCTTCGAGCGCGGGCGCCGCAGCGCGGTCGACGTGCGCCCGGTGCACGCGGTGGACGCCCTCGGCGCCGGCGACGCCTTCATCACCGGCTACCTCGCCGCGCGCGACGCGGGAGCCGACCTGGACCAGCGGCTGGCGATCGCCGCCACCGCGGGCGCCGCGGCCTGCCTGTCCCGCGGTGCGTTCGGATACGCTGTCGAGGCGGGGCCGGACGCCCTGCAGGGGATGACGCGGGTGTACAGCCCGCTGTGACGACGGGTGAGGAGCGCTGCTGATGGATCGGGCCGCCCCGCCGCTGCACGAGCAGGTGCGCAACGTGCTCATCCACTCGATCGAGGCGGGCGAGTTCCCCGACGGCCGGCTCCCGAGCGAGGCCCGGCTCTGCGAGCGGTTCGGAGTGAGCCGCATCACCGTCCGCCGCGCGGTCAGCGACCTCGAGGGGATGGGCGTCGTGGAACGGCAGCAGGGCCGCGGGACCTTCGTGGTCCAGCGGCGGAGCTCCCTCGGCACGATGTCGGTGCAGGGCTTCTCGGACCAGCTGACCGGAGGCTCCACGCCCACGCGCCGCATCGTCGGCCGCGACGTGACCCCCGCGGACGCGCGGACCGCCGAGGCCCTGGGCGTCACGCGCGGCTCCCCCGTGCTGCGCCTCATCCGCGTCTTCAGCATCGACGGCCTCCCGGTCGGGATCGACGACAGCACCTATTCGCTCGACCGGTACCCGGGGTTCGAGCAGCGCATCGACGACGAGACCTCCACCTATCGCGTGCTGCGCGAGGAGTACGGCGCCCGCATCGCGCGGGTGGAGCGGCTGATCGGCATCGCCTACACGGACGCGCAGACCGCGGAGTGGCTGGACCGGCCCGAGAACGATCCGCTCGTGCTCATCGAGAAGGTGGCCACGGATGAGGACGGCCACGCCGTCCACACGTCCCGCGTGCTCAGCGTGCCGTCGCGGATGACGCTGCGGACCGTGGCGACGGCGTAGCGGCGGCGTAGCGGCGGTCCGTCGGTGCCGCCGTCGGCGCGCGGGGCTGGCGCTTCCTCGAAAAGTGAGTAGACTCATAAATGAGCGAACTCACTAATCGCTCATGAGGAGCAGAACCGATGCCGACAGGGCGACGCGAGCGCAACAAGGAGGAGAAGCAGGCGCGCATCTTCGATGCGGCCGAGCGGCTCTTCGACGAACTGGGGTTCGCCGGCGTGACCACGCAGCGCATCGCCGACGAGGCGGACGTCGCGGCGGGCACGGTGTTCCGCTACGCGTCGACCAAGGCCGAGCTGCTCATGATGGTGAGCAACGAGCGCAGCAGGGAGCGCATCCGGGCGGGCGCGGAGGCGGACGACCCGGGCGCCCCGGCCGGCGCGCGACTGCTCGCCCTGGTCACCCCGCTGGTGCTCGCGGGGCGCGACCACGACGAGAACACGCTCGCCTACCAGCGCGAGCTGCTCTTCGGCGAGCCGGGCGAGCGCTACCGCGAGGAGGGCCTGGCCCTGTTCGGCGAGCTGCGCCGGCGGATGGGCGCCGTGCTGGTCGACGCGTGGGAGCGCGGACGGGAGGTC
>JAEWDJ010000323.1 GCA_023390155.1 Actinomycetes bacterium
GCCGAAGACGTCGCGGACGAGGTCGGCGGTGACCACGTCCTGCGGCGTTCCCTGGGCCACCACGCGGCCGACGCTCATCGCGACGATGTCGGTGGCGTAGCGGCTGGCCTGATTGAGGTCGTGCAGCACGGCGACCAGCGTCCGCCCGTCGCGGTTCAGCCGGCGGAACAGCTCCATGAGCTCGTACTGGTGGGCGATGTCGAGGAAAGTCGTCGGCTCGTCCAGGAGCAGCACCCCCGTCTCCTGCGCGAGCGCGAGCGCCACCCACACCCGCTGGCGCTGGCCGCCGCTCAGCTCGTCGACGCGGCGGTCGGAGAGCGCGGTGACGCCGGTCGCGTCCAGCGCGTCGGCGACGGCCTCCTCGTCGGCGCGGCTCCACGTGCGGAAGGCGCTCTGGTGCGGGTGCCGCCCGCGGGCGACCAGGTCGGCGACGGTGATCCCGTCGGGGGCGATCGATGACTGCGGGAGCAGACCGAGCCGCCGGGCGACCTCCCGCGTACGGTACGAGTGGATGTCGCGGCCGTCGAGCAGGACCTGTCCGGCCGAGGGGCGCAGGAGCCGGGCGAGACCACGCAGGAGTGTCGATTTACCGCACGCGTTCGGGCCGACGATGACCGTGAAGGATCCCGGACGGATCCGCAGGTCGAGCCCGTCGGAGATCACCCGGCCGTCATAGCCGAACGTCGCCCCGGTGACCTCGAGCGGCGATTCGGGCGAAGTGGATGCGGTCATCGGCGCCGCCCTTCCATGATCAGGAGCCAGACGAAGTAGCCGCCGCCCAGCACCACGGTCACGAGGCCGACCGGGACCGAATTGGGGAGCGCGTGCTGCGCGATCCAGTCGGCGGCGAGCAGCAGCACGCCGCCGGCCGCGGCCGACACGCCGAGCGTCGGGCCGGCGGTCCCGGCGAGGCGTCGGGCGATCTGGGGTGCGCTGAGAGCCACGAACGCGATCGGGCCGGCCAGCGCGGTGACTGTCGCGCTCAGTGCGACGCCGACGACCGTCGCCGTCATCCGCGTGCGCTCGACAGAGACACCGAGCTGGGCGCCCGCGTCGTCGCCGAGCTCGAGCTGGCCCAGCCCGCGTCCGAGCGTCCCCGCCAGTGGGAACAGCACCACGAACACGCAGGCGCCGAAGGCGAGCTGCGGGTACCCGACGGCGTCGAGCGAACCCGCTCCCCAGAACGCGGCGCCGAGGGCCCCCCGGGTGTCGGCGTTGAGCAGGAGCCAGGTGTTCACGGAGGTCAGCATCGCGGTGATCCCGATTCCGACGACGATCAGCCGGAAGCCTTGCATCCCGCGTCGATACGCCAGCAGGTAGACCACCGCCGCCGTCGCGAGCCCGCCGACGACGGCGCCCCCGGTGACGGCGAACGATGAGGCCTGCAGGCCCAGCATGACGACGAGGGCGCCCGTGTACGCGCCCGTGTCGAAGCCGATCACGTCGGGGCTGCCGAGCGGATTGCGGGTCAGCGACTGGAAGATCGAGCCGGCGAGCCCGAGCGCGATGCCGAAGAGTGCGGCGACGAGGACGCGCGGCAGACGCCACTCGACGACGATGGTGTGCTCGATGCCCGAGGATCGGCCGAGGAGCGCCTCGACCACCTGGTCGGGTGCGAGCGCGTAGGAGCCGGTCCCTAGGGACACGATGGCGATGAGGAGGCCGACGACGACGAGGGCGGCGACGGTGAGCACGGCACGGCGGGACGCCCGCACCGCGACCCTCCGGCCCCGCACGACGATCTGCGGGCGGTCGAAGGCGACCAGTCGCTCCTCCCGCGGGCTCACAGCGCCGTCCCTCTCCCCCGCCGGGCGAGCGCGATCAGGACCGGCGCTCCCACGAACGCCGTGACCAGGCCGACGGGCACCTCGGCCGGGCTCATGACGATGCGGCCCAGGATGTCGGCGGCGAGCAGGAGACACGGCCCGAGCACGACCGAGTACGTCAGTATCCACCGCTGGTCGGGCCCAACGATCGCGCGCGCCGCGTGCGGGATCATCAGGCCCACGAAGGCGATCGGGCCGACTGCCGCCGTGGCCGCCCCCGCCAGGAGCGTCACCGAGACGACCGCGAGGACGCGGGTGATGGTCGCGCTGCTGCCGAGGGAGGCCGCGAGGTCCTCGCCGAGCGCCAGCGCGTTCAGTCCGCGGGTCGCGATCGCGGCGAGCACCAGGCCGAGCACGACGACCGGCGTCACGATCGCCGCGGCGGAGATCGGCTGGGCGACGAGACTGCCTGCCGACCAGCCGAGCAACCGCTGGAAGGCCGTCGGAGCGGAGAGCTGGATGGCCGAGGTGATCCCGCCGAGCACGGCCGCGACGCCCACGCCGGCCAGCGTCATCCGGAGTGCGGAGGAGGAGCCGCCCCGGCGCCCGGCACCGATCAGGGCGACCACGATCGTCGCGGCCACGGCACCGGCCAGCGCGAGCCAGAGGTACTGCCCGATGTCACGCATCCCGAGCAGCGCGACCCCGATCGCGACCGCGAGCGCGGCGCCCGCGTTCACCCCGAGGATCCCAGGGTCGGCGAGCGGGTTGCGGGTGAACGCCTGGATCACGCCGCCGGCGACGCCGAGGGCGGCGCCCGCCAGGAGCCCCAGCAGGGTGCGCGGAACGCGGAGTCCGGTGATGACCTGCGCGTCCTCGGAGGCCGCCGGGTGCAGGACGGCGGGCAGCACGTGGTCGAGCGGGATAGTCTTCGCCCCGATCGCCAGGCTCGCGCCGAACAGCAGCACGAGCACCGCGATCGCGACGAGCAGCCAGGCGATGCGGCGCACCCGGGCGCGGAAAGGCGGGGCCGGGCGGGACGTCGCTGCCGGGGCGGCGGCCGCCAGCGGGGCGGTCGGGGCGGCAGCAGGCACGGCGGACTCTCTCGGGGATCGCGGGTTAGGTAAGGCTAACCAAACCGAACCTCCCTCAGCGTAGACGACCGAGTGGTCGGTCGTTACCGGCGATCCGCCATCTCGTGTCGCCCATCCGCCACCGCGACCAGCCGGGCGAACGCTCCGCCCACACCGACCAGCTCCTCGGGGGTGCCGTCCTCGACGATGCGACCGGCCTCGAGCACGACGACACGGTCGGCCGCGAGCGCGGGACCCAGTCGGTGGGCGACGATGACGGCCGTGCGTCCGGCGACCGCCCGATCCGCCGCGTCGTCGAGGTCGCGTGCCGAGCTGCTCCCGGCCTCGGCCGTCGCCTCGTCGAGCACCACCACGGCCGGGTCTGCCAGCAGCAGTCGCGCCAGTGCCAGCTGCTGGACGCGATACGGGGTGAGGGCTCGGCCGCCAGCGCCGACGACCGTCGCGACACCATCGGGCAGCGCATGCACCCAGCCGGCCGCCCCCACGGCTTCCAGCGCGACCCCGAGCGCGTCCTCCCCCGCGTCCGGCTCGGCCAGGCGGAGGTTGTCGGCGATCGTGCCGGCGAAGACGTGCCGCTCCTGGGCGACGAGGGCGACCGTTCGCGCGCGGGCCGTCGGGGAGAGCTCCGCGACGGGCGCCCCACCGATCATGACCTCCCCGCGATCGGCTGTCCGCAGGCCCGCGATCAGGGAGGCCAGCGTGCTCTTGCCGCTGCCGGTGGTCCCGACGATCGCGAGCCGCTGCCCGGCCGGGACGACCAGATCGATCCCGGACAGCACCGGCACCCCGCCGTAGGAGAAGGAGGCGCCGCGCACCACGATGTCCCGTCCGGCTGGCGCGCCGCGCCCGGCGTGGGGGACCCCGGCGGCCGCCTCGATCACGCCGACGAGGCGGCCGAGGCTCGCTCCGGCGCGCTGCACGTCGTCCGCCGTGCCCAGCGCTGTGTTGATCGGATCGAAGAGGCCGGCGAAGAACAGGGCTGCGGCGGTCGCCTGCCCGATGCCGGCACCGCCCGCCCGGAGGAGCATGAAGGCGACGACCAGGATGGCCGCCAGCCCGATGAACTCGGCGAGGTTCAGCCGGCCGTAGAACCGGGTCATCGCGCGTGTCGCGCTCAGCTCCGCCGCGACGGCCTCCTCGGACGCGGAATGCGCGCGGCCGCTGCGGTCGTCGCCCAGCGCGAAGGCGCGCACGGTGGTGAGCGCGGCGAACGTCTCCAGCAGCGTGGCGGCCCGCGCGCCGACGGCTCGCCGGCCCGCCGCGTAGAGCGGACCCGAGCGCGCCAGGTACCAGCGGAGGGTCCACGCCTGCACCGGCACGGCGAAGAGCGCGGCGAGAACGAGCCGGTAGTCGATGCCGGCCAGCCCGACGAGCGTGACGCCGATCGTGATCGCGGCGCCCAGGAGGTTGCCGAGTGTGCCCTGGGCGATGGCGGCCACCTGCTCCACATCGTCGGTCACCCGAGCGACCAGGTCCCCCGCCGACGCCTCCGAGTCCGACAGCGGCAGCCGCATGGTCGCGTCGACGACGTCTTCGCGCAGTCGGCCGAGCGGCGGGAGGACGGCGCGGCCGAGCAGGGT
>JAEWDJ010000354.1 GCA_023390155.1 Actinomycetes bacterium
CGCCAGCCGGGGTCGGCGTGCAGCAGCTGGGCGCGCATCCCGGGCTTCACCCCGAGCTTCTTGCACAGCGGCGTGCCGGAGTACCCGGCCGGGGCGGTCACGGCTCTCCGCGCCAGCCCGACGCCGCGGCGATGCGGTCGACATCGGCCGCGTCGAGCTCGTAGACGGTGGCGCCGTCGTCGTCGGCCGGGGCCGTCACGGCGATCGCGCGCACCGGTTCGTCGTCCGGGAGGTCGACGACCGCGAAGCCCGACCCGCGCACCGCGCGCTCGCCCGGCGCCGGCCACAGCACGTCGGTCGTGTTGGCCACGGCGGGGGCGACCACCAGCGGGATGTACCCGGGGTCGGTCTCGGTGACGAGCGCGTGGTGGTAGTGCCCGGCGAGGATGGCGCGCACGTCGCCCTCGCGACACGCCTCCAGCAGCGGCTCCGGATCCACCAGCCGCAGGCTCTCGAAGAGCCCGGTCGTCGGCGGGGTCGGCGGGTGGTGCAGCACGACGACGGTCCCGTGCTCGGCGGATTCCGCGAGGATCTCGCGCAGCCGCTCCAGCTGCCCCTCCTCGATGCGGCCGTAGCCCGCGCCCGCGACGGTCGAGTCCACGGTCACGATGCGCAGGCCGCGCACCTCCACGACCGTCTCGCGCTCGCCGAGCACCTCTTCGAACGGCTCAGGGAGGTCGTGGTTGCCCATGGCGTAGACCACCTGTGCCCCGCGCTCGGCGGCCCACGGCTCCAGCAGGCCCGAGAGGATGCGGTACGACTCGGCGGAGCCGTCGTCCGACAGGTCGCCGGAGGCGACGACCGCGTCCACCGCGCCCAGCGTCGAGGCCCGCTCGAGCACCCGCTCCAGCGCGGCGCGCGTGTCCACGAGCCCGTGGTGCAGCCGGCCGTCGCCGTACAGGTGGGTGTCGGTGAGGTGCAGGATGCGGTGCGGGCTGGTCACGCGCCGAGCCTAGCGCGCACGGGTGACGCCACCCGCCCCGCCTACCCGATCAGCGACGGCCGCAGGTCGCGCAGGGTGCGGAAGTGCGTCATCCGGGTGACGCCGATGGCGGCCAGCAGCAGCGCGATGAGCAGCCACAGCCCGAGCACCCCGGCGTCGGCCAGAGCCGTGGCCGGGTTGCCGCCGTACATCAGCTGCCGGATCCCGTCGACCGCGTACGACATGGGTAGCACGTGGTGCAGCGCCGCCAGCGGCCCGGGCAGGGTCTGCCAGGGGAACGTCCCGCCGGCCGTCACCAGCTGCAGGACCATCAGCACCAGGCCGAGGAACTGCCCGACGCTGCCGAGCCAGACGTTGAGCGCCAGGATGATCGCCGCGAAGGTGAGGGAGGCGAGCGCCATCAGGCCGTACATCCCGACGGGGTTCTCGATGCGGAAGCCGAGGGCGCCCGCGACGATGCCGAACAGGCCGATCATCTGGATGGCGCCGAGCAGGCCCGGGGTGAGCCAGCCCGCGAGGGTGATCTTCACGGGCGAGTGCAGGGCGGTGATCGCGCGGCGGGAGACGGGCTTGACGATGAGGAACAGTGCGTAGATGCCGATCCAGCCGGCCAGGGCGACGAAGAACGGGGCGAGTCCGGCGCCGTAGGTGCCGGCGGAGGTGATGCTGTCGTTCTTCAGGTTGACCGGGTCGGAGATGGTGGAGGCCTGCTTCTTCTGCAGCTCGGGCGAGTTGTCCGGGATCTGCTTCACGCCGTCCTGGAGTCCGTTGCTGAGGGTCGCGGTGCCGTCGTGCAGGGTGGTCAGGCCGTCCCGGAGCTGGGCGGCGCCGGTGGCCGCCGAGCTCGCGCCCGTCGCCAGCTGCTGGGCACCGGCCTCGGCCTGCGCCGAGCCGTTCGCGACCTGGGAGGCGCCGCTCGCGACCTGGTCGGCGCCGGCGGAGAGCTGGTTGACCTGGCCGACCGCGGCCTGGATCTGGCTGTTGCCGGACTGCACCTTGGTGTCGATGTCGCCGAGCGCGGCCTGCACCTGCTCGATGATCGCGGGATCGACGTTGTCCGCCTGCAGCTGCGCGACCAGCTTCTGGCCGACGGCGGGAGCGTCCGCGGCGAGCTGCGCCGCGACCTGCCCGGCCTCGTTCGCCTTGGCGGCGAGCTGCTGGTTGCCGGCGGCGACCTGCGCCGCGCCGTCGCTCACCTGCTGGGCACCCGAGGTGAGCTGCCCGAGCGAGCTCGCGAGCGTCTGCGACCCCGTCGAGAGCTGCGCCGTGCCGTCGGCCAGCGCCGAGGCTCCCGACTGGGCGGTGGCACTGCCGTCGACGAGCTGGTTCGCGCCGTCCGCCGCCTTCACCAGGCTCGAGCGGATGTCGGCCAGGCCGAGGAGGAACTGCTTCGCCGCCTGCTCGTTGACCTGCTTGACGATGGAGGTGCGGATCTTCTCGGCCGCCTGCGTGCCGATCGTCGACGCGAGGTAGCTGTTGGTGTCGTTGGTGGTCAGCGTCACGACCGCGCGGTGCGGGCTGTCGCCGGAGGCCGAGGCGAGCGCCTCCGAGAAGTCGGCGGGGAAGGTGATGCTGAAGTCGTACTTCGAGTTGTCGACGCCGCTCGCCGCGGATCCCGACTTCACCCGGTGCCAGTCGAACGAGCCGTCCTCGATGAGCTGGTCGGCCACCTGGTCGCCGTAGTTGACGGTCTTGCCGTCGACGCTGGCGCCGGTGTCGTCGACCACGATCGCCGCGGGGATCTTGTCGAGGTTGGCGTACGGGTTCTGGTTCGCCCAGAGGTACAGGCCGCCGTAGAGCACGGGGACGGCCATGAGCGCGATCAGCGCCACGATGGCCATCGGGTTGGCGGTCAGGCGGCGGAACTCCGCCGCGATCATCTGGGGGATCTTCATGCGTTCTCCACGATCAGGTCGGGAAGGTCGTCGGTGTCGTCGCGGCCCGGGTCCTCGTCGAAGGTCGCGGGCGCGGTCTGGGTCTCGTCGAGGCGCGAGACCAGCGAGGCGGCGGCGATGGCCGCCGCGGAGGCGTCGCCCGCGACGACGAGCACGGCGATGTCGCGCGCCGCGAGCTCACGGGCGAAGGCCCACCACTCGTTCGGGTCGCCGCCGTGCCGGTCGGGGGAGACGATCACGAGACCGTCGACGCCCTCCCGCATCAGCGCCAGCTCGGCGAGCAGCCGGATGCGCACCGTCGGCGGGACCGTCCCGATGCCCCAGCGGGCGTACTCGGAGGCGCCCAGCTCGTTCAGCCGCTTGTTCACGGCGATCGGGTGGGAGGCGCGGCCGGCGAACATCAGCTCCTCGGCGACGATGCCGGCGACGGTCACGTCGGCCGCCGGCTCGCACACGTCCGGCGCGTCGATGAGCGCGATCCGCCGCCGCATGGTGCGGTAGTCGGTCGCGCCGTCGATGGTGACGACCCCGGCGTCCGGGCGCATCCGGCCCGAGGCGATCAGGCCGAGCACCGTCGGGCGCTGCTCGGTCTCGGCGCGCGCGAGCACGGCCTGGCCGGTGGCGTAGGTGACGCTCGTCGGCGGGAGGGCGGCGTTGCGCGGGCCCTTGGCGACCGAGTCGAGAGCGATCTTCATCGGTCCTCCTCCGGGACGAAGACGAGTTCGGGTGTGGTGTCGATGAGTGCGTCGGCCTCCTGCCAGCCGAGACCGGCGGCGGCGAGCCCGGCGAGCATCACCAGGCGGTGGCCGGCCTCGCGGGAGAGCCCGGCGCGCGTGGCCTCGTCGAGCACGGCGACGGCGGCGTTCTCGATCAGCCGGGTGACCGTCTCGCGGTCGAGGTCGGTGCGGACCTGGCCGGCGGCCATCCCGCGCTCCACCGTGGCGCGCAGGCGTGCGCGGGCCGGGTCGAGGGCGGTGGCGACCATGTGGCGGTGCGGGCCGCGGACGGCGAGGGCGGCACTCACGCGGATGTGCTCGACCTCGGCCCACAGGGTTGCCCCGAAGAGCGCGATCTCGACCCGCGCGTCCGGATGCGAGACCGGGTCGAGCAGGGCGGCGAGGCGGGCGGCGCCGCGGGTGAAGACGTCGACGAGCAGGTCGTCGCGGTTGGCGAAGTGGCCGTAGAGGGCGCGGCGGCTGAGGCCGGCGCGGGCGGCGATGGTCTCGAGGGAGGCGTCGATGTCCTCGTTCAGGGCCGCTGCGGCGGCGACGAGGAGGGCCTCCCGGTTCGCGGCGGCGTCGCGTCGCGGGGCGCGGGTGGGGGAGGCGGGCATGCGCCCATCCTACGCTTCTTGCACACTCATGTGCAACTTAGCGTGGCGGCCGCCGCCGAGGTTCACGTTGTTGCGGTCATACGGGCGGAATGGCCGCAAC
>JAEWDJ010000380.1 GCA_023390155.1 Actinomycetes bacterium
GATCGGCATGGTGTTCCAGCAGTTCAACCTGTTCCCCCACCTGTCGGTCCTGAAGAACCTCACCCACGCCCAGCGCAACGTACGCAAGCGCAGCAAGGACGAGGCGGTCGAGATCGCCCGCCAGAACCTGGCCAAGGTGGGGCTCTCGGAGAAGGAGTCGGCGTACCCGGCGCACCTCTCCGGCGGCCAGCAGCAGCGGGTGGCGATCGCCCGCGCGCTGTCAATGAAGCCCGACATGATGCTCTTCGACGAGCCCACGAGCGCCCTCGACCCCGAGCTGGTCGGCGACGTCCTCGGGGTGATGAAGGAGCTCGCCCAGGAGGGCATGACGATGATGGTCGTCACCCACGAGATGGGGTTCGCCCGCGAGGTCGGCGACAAGCTCGTCTTCATGGACGGCGGCGTCGTGGTCGAGGAGGGGCGTCCCGTCGACGTCCTCTCCAACCCGCAGCACCAGCGCACCCAGGCGTTCCTGTCCAAGGTGCTCTGACCGCACCCGGACGGCGCCTTTCCGGCGCCCGCGCGCAGCGTCTGCCACGCGCGGGCGCCCGGCCCGGCTAGCATCGCGGGATGAGCGATGAGGCGGAGGACGAGCGCGTGCGGCCCGTGGTGCTGATCACCGGGGTCGGGCGCGCGCGGAGCATCGGCGCCGGGATCGCCGCCCGGCTGGCGGGGCCGTTCGACGTGGCGTTCTCGTACTGGGACGGCTACGACAGCACCATGCCGTTCGGCAGTGAGCCGGCCTTCCATGCCGAGCTCGCCGAGCGGCTGCGCACCTCGGGCGCCCGGGTGCTGCCGCTGGAGGCCGACCTGGCCGACCCCGAGACGCCGGCCGCCCTCCTCGCTCGGGTGCGGGACGAGCTCGGGCCGGTGCGGGCGCTGGTCCTGAGCCACGCGCACTCGGTCGACAGCGGCATCCTGGACACCTCGCTCGCGAGCTTCGACGCGCATTTCGCGGTCAACACCCGCGCCAGCTGGCTGCTGATCCGGGCGTTCGCCGAGAGCTACGCCGGCCCGCACGGCTGGGGCCGGATCGTCGCGCTCACGAGCGACCACACGGCGCACAACCTCCCGTACGGAGCCAGCAAGGGCGCACTCGACCGTATCGTGCAGGCGGCGGCCGTGGAGCTGGCGCCGCAGGGCATCACGGCGAACCTGGTGAACCCGGGCCCGATCGACACCGGGTGGATGACCCCGGAGCTCGCCGCGGACCTCGCCGCCGAGACCGCCCTCGGCCGCCTCGGCACGCCCCAGGACACCGCCGACCTGGTCGCCTTCCTGCTCTCGCACTCCGGCGGCTGGATCAACGGCCAGCTCCTCCACTCCAACGGAGGCTTCCACCTCGGCGTCTAGCCCCGCGAGGCGCGCGAAATGGGGTCGAACCCGTCGAGACGGCGGAGAGTCCGCCGCCTCGCGGATCAGCCGGTCAGGACCTTGCGGATGCGCTGGAGGGAGACGGACTCGGCGGTGCCGAGGGACTGGGCGAAGAGGGAGACGCGGAACTCCTCGAGCATCCAGCGCGCGTGCACGAGGTTCGGCGCGCTGTGGGGCGCCGGCGGGATGCGCCCGCCCGCGTCCGTGTAGAGCGCGGCGGCGGTCTCCACCTGCGTCTGCCAGGCCCGGTCGCGACCCGGGTTGACCGGGAGCGCCTGGATGCGCTGGCTGATGCCGGCGAGGTACCGCGGCAGGTGCCGCAGTTGCTCCAGCCCGGTCGCGGAGACGAACCCGGGGTAGACCAGCCCGGCGAGCTGCGCCTTCGCGTCGTTGAGCGCCGACAGGAACACCAGCGAGGTCGCGCCGCCGATCGCCTTCTCGGCTGCGCGGGCCGCGGTCAGGATGCGCGTCACCAGGGCGACCGTCTCGAACATCGAGTCCATCACGATGCCCGAGACGCGGTCGCGCACCGCCTCGAACTCGGCGCGCATGAACACCTGGCCGTCAGGCTTCATCCGGTAGAGCACCGAGTCGATCACGGCGAGCAGGCAGTCGTCGAAGAGCGCCTTGGTGTTCGGGTACGGGCTGGCGGCCAGCGTCAGCTTCTCGTTCGCGGTCAGGTGCTGCTGCACGTACGCGACGGGAGACGGGATGCTCGCGAGCAGCAGCCGGCGCACGCCGCCCGGCATGGCCTTCGCCTGGTCGGCCGGCGTGCTCATCAGGCGGATCGAGACGCTCTGCCCGTCGTCCACCAGCGCGGGATAGGCGCGGATGGTGTTGGTCGAGCCTCCCGGACCCTGGTGGGTGCTGTCGAGGAACCGCGGGAGCTCGTCGAAGTCCCAGGTCGTGAGCCCGGCGCGCTCGATCGCGTCGGGCGTGCGCGCCTCGGCGACGCGGGCGACCGAGTCCCGGGCGCGGGAGCGGAGGCGGTCCTGCAGCGCGGCGAGATCCTTGCCGCTCGCGAGGGGGCGGCCGCGCTCGCCGATGACCTGGAACGTGGGACGGAGGTGGGCGGGCAGCCGCTCGGTGTCGAAGTCCGTGCCGCTCACCCGAGAGCCGGTCAGCCGCGAGATCGTGGCGGCGAGCGTGTCGGTGAGGGAGGCGGCCGGCCGCTCGCCCTCGTGCGCGCGCATCCCGGTCGTCGCCGACAGCTCGCCGAGGAGGCGCTGCGCCCAGTCTGCGGCGGGCACGACCTGGCGGCGGATCGCCTTGGGCAGCGACTTGATCAGGGCGGTCACCAGCTCGTGGCGGAGGCCGGGCACCTGCCAGTCGAAGCCGTCCGGGAGGAGCCCCGCGAGCAGCGGGAGCGGCACCTGGACGGTGACGCCGTCGTCCTCCGCGCCCGGCTCGAACCGGTAGCGCAGCGTGAGGCGCTGGTCGCCCTGGCGCCAGACGGGCGGGAACGCCTCCTCGTCCACCTCCGCCGCGTCGTCGTCGAGCAGCGACTCGGGCGTCATCGTGAGGAGGTCGGGCGTCTCGTTCCTGGCCTTCTTCCACCACCCCTCGAACGTGCGGGTGGAGACGACCTCGGCCGGGATGCGCTTGTCGTAGAACTCGAAGACCGTCTCGTCGTCGTTCAGGATGTCGCGGCGGCGGGTGCGCTCCTCCAGCTCGCGCAGCTCGGCGCGGAGCCTGCGGTTCGCGCGGTCGAACGCCTGGTGGGAGTCCCACTCGCCGTCGACCAGCGCGTGCCGGATGAACAGCTCGCGCGAGAGCGGCGCGTCGATGCGGGAGTACTGGATGCGGCGGCGCGGGATGATCGGCACGCCGAACAGCGTCACCTTCTCGTAGGCGACCACCGCGCCCTGGTTCTTCTCCCAGTGCGGCTCGCTGTACTGCCGCTTGCAGAGGTCGCCCGCGATCGGCTCCGCCCAGGCGGGGTCGATGGAGGCGTTCATGCGAGCGAAGAGCCGGCTGGTCTCCACCAGCTCGGCGCTCATCAGCGCGTTCGGCTGCTTCTTGGCGAGCGTCGATCCGGGGAAGATCACGAACCGGGCCTGCCGCGCGCCGAGGTACTCGGCCTGCCGCGACCGCGCGCCGCCCTTGACTGTGCCTTTGGAGGCGGAGGGGCTCTCGCGCGCGTCCTTCAGCCCGATGTGCGACAGGAGGCCGGCGAGCAGCGAGCGGTGGATGCCGTCCGGGTTCACCGACGGCTCCCCGATCGTGAGCCCCAGCGGCTTGGCGAGCTGCCGGAGCTGGCGGTAAACGTCCTGCCACTCGCGCACGCGGAGGAAGTTGAGGTACTCCGCTTTGCAGAGGCGGCGGAAGGCGCTCGACGAGAGCTCCTTCTGCTGCTCCTCCAGGTAGTTCCAGAGGTTCAGCAGAGTGAGGAAGTCGCTCGTCGGGTCGGCGAAGCGCGCGTGCTTCTCGTCGGCGCTGCCGCGCTTCTCGACCGGGCGCTCGCGCGGGTCCTGGATGGTGAGGCCGGCGACGATCGCCATGACCTCCCGCGACGTGTTGTTGCGCTTCGACTCCACGACCATCCGCGCGAACCGCGGATCGATCGGCAGGAGGGCGAGCGAGCGGCCGACCTTCGTGAGCGCGTTCTCGCCGTCCTTGCGCGTGATCGCGCCGAGCTCGGTCAGGAGGTCGAGGCCGTCCTTGATGCCGCGCGAGTCGGGCGGGGTGAGGAAGGGGAACGCGGCGATGTCGCCCAGGCCGAGCGAGATCATCTGCAGGATGACCGCCGCCAGGTTGGTGCGCAGGATCTCCGGCTCGGTGAACTCGGGCCGCTTCTCGAAGTCCTCCTGCGAGTAGAGGCGGATCGCGATGCCGTCGCTCGTGCGGCCCGAGCGGCCGGAGCGCTGGTTCGCGCTCGCCTGCGAGACCGCCTCGATCGGCAGGCGCTGCACCTTCGCCCGGGTGCTGTACCGGCTGATGCGCGCGGTCCCCGCGTCCACGACGTACTTGATGCCGGGCACGGTGAGCGACGTCTCGGCGACGTTGGTCGCGAGCACCACACGACGACGCACGCCGGGGCTCGCCGAGGGCTGGAAGACGCGGTGCTGCTCGGCGGCGGAGAGCCGGCCGTAGAGCGGCAGCACCTCCGTGCCCGGGAGGTTCCGCCCGCGGATCGCGTCGGCCGCGTCCCGGATCTCGTTCTCGCCCGACAGGAAGACGAGCACATCGCCCGGCGCCTCCCGCGCCAGCTCGTCGAGCGCGTCGTTGATGCCCTGCAGATAGTCGCGGTCGGCGGCCGGAACGGGATCCGGGTCGTCCTCGTCGTCCATCGCCTCGGCCACGAGCGGCCGGTAGCGGATCTCGACCGGGAACGTGCGCCCCGAGACCTCGACGATCGGCGCCGGGGTGCCGTCCGCCGCCGCGAAGTGGGCCGCGAAGCTCTCGGGGTCGATGGTCGCGGAGGTGATGATCACCTTGAGGTCCGGCCGCTTCGGCAGCAGCTCCCGCAGGTAGCCGAGCAGGAAGTCGATGTTGAGGCTGCGCTCGTGCGCCTCGTCGATGATGATCGTGTCGTACTTGCGCAGCAGGCGGTCGCGGTGGATCTCGTTGAGCAGGATGCCGTCGGTCATCAGCTTGATGCGCGTCTCGGCCGAGACGCGGTCGGTGAACCGCACCTGGTAGCCCACCAGCTCGCCGACCGACTGCCCGAGCTCCTCCGCGATGCGCTCCGCGATGGTGCGCGCCGCGATCCGCCGCGGCTGCGTGTGGCCGATGGAGGTGCGCCCCAGCTCCAGGCAGATCTTCGGCAGCTGCGTCGTCTTGCCCGAGCCGGTCTCGCCGGCCACGATCACGACCTGGCTGTCGCGGATCGCGCGCGCGATCTCGTCCCGCTTCTGGCTGACGGGCAGCTCGGGCGGGAAGGTGATGCGGGGGAGGGCGGAGGTCGCAGACATGAGCCTTCCATTCTATCGGGCGGGCGTGGGTGCGCCGCAGGCGGGATGGAGTAGGTTTCCCTCACGGTCCTTGTCAACGTCGATGAAGGAGACCCCATGAGCCACGGCTTCGCCACCATGTCCGTCGCGAGCATCCTCGCCGAGACGGCCCATCGCCTGCCCGACAACGTCGCGCTGATCTTCCAGGGACGTGAGATCCGCTACGGCGAGCTGTGGGAGCAGACCCGGCGCTACGCCGGGGTGCTGCGCGAGCGCGGGATCGGGCCGGGGGACCGGGTGGCGCTGATGATCCCGAACGTGCCGGACTTCCCGCGCGCGTATTACGGCGTCCTCGCGCTCGGGGCGACGGTGGTGCCGATCCACGCCCTGCTGAAGGCGGAGGAGATCGAGTACGTGCTGCGCGACTCCGGGTCGAAGCTGCTGATCTGCGCCGCGCCGCTGCTGGGCGAGGGGGCGAAAGGGGCGGCGCTGGCGGGCATCCCGACCCTGTCGGTGCTGGTGCCGGACGAGCTGGCCGAGCAGCTGCCGTTCCCGCGGCTGGAGGTGGAGGCGACGGAGGCGGAGCCCATCGGGAGCCTGCTGCCGCGCGACCCGTTCGACACGGCGACCATCCTGTACACGAGCGGCACGACCGGCAAGCCGAAGGGAGCCGAGGGCTGCCACTTCTCGCTCATCGAGCAGGTGAACGTGCTGCTGGCGGAGGCGCTCGACGTGCTGCCGACCGACCGCATCCTGGGCTGCCTGCCCCTGTTCCACACCTTCGGCCAGACCTGCGTGATGAACATGGGGTTCCGCGCCGGGGCGGCGGTGGTGCTCGTGCCGAAGTTCGACCCGGCGACAGCGCTGCAGCTGCTCAACGAGCACGGGTGCACCATCATGACCGGCGTGCCGACGATGTACATCGCGCTCCTGGAGGCGGCGAAGACGAACCCCGAGCGGCCGCCGCTGCGCTACGGGATGAGCGGCGGGGCGGCCATCCCGGTCGCCGTCATCGAGCGGATGAAGGAGGTGTACGGCATCGACGTGCACGAGGGCTACGGGCTGACCGAGACGTCGCCCGTCGCCTCCTTCAACCACCGCGGCCGGCCGACCAGGGTGGGCACGGTCGGCACGCCGATCTGGGGCGTGGACGTGGAGATCGCCGACGCCGAGGTGGACGACCGCATCGAGCTGCTGCCGCGCGGGGAGCTGGGCGAGATCGTGGTGCGGGGCCACAACCTCATGAAGGGCTACCTCAACCTGCCGCAGGCGAACGCCGAGGCCGTTGTCGACGGCTGGTTCCGCACCGGCGACCTGGGCACCAAGAGCGAGGACGACTACATTACGATCGTCGACCGCAAGAAGGACATGATCGTGCGCAACGGCTACAACGTGTACCCGCGCGAGGTGGAGGAGGTGCTCTCGACCCATCCCGCGATCGCGATGGTCGCGGTCTTCGGGGTCGCCCACGAGACGCATGGCCAGGAGGTGATGGCCGCCGTCACGCTGATGCCGGGGGCGACGGCGGAGCCGGAGGATCTCGTCGCGTTCGCGCAGGAGCACGTCGCGGCCTACAAGTTCCCGCGCCGGATCGAGATCCTGGAGGCGTTGCCGCTCGGGCCGAGCGGCAAGGTGCTGAAGCGCGAGCTGGTCGCACGCTACGAGGAGGCCGCGGTCTGAGGC